>NZ_JARHXQ010000161.1:0-5423 GCF_029222765.1 Arthrobacter sp. Cr_A7
CGTCAAGGCCGGAGCGACGGTGATTGATGTAGGAATCCACCGAACAGCCTCCGGGCTCCGGGGTGACGTTGATTTCGAAGGCGTTGTTGAAGTTGCCGGAAAGATTACGCCAGTGCCCGGAGGGGTTGGCCCGATGACCATCGCAATGCTGCTCCGAAACACACTTCATGCGGCAACCATTAGGTCCGAGCGCTGCTAGGACGCAGCTCGCTCCGGTATGTCCGGCGTCACGCCTCGGATATGCGCGGCCATACCCCCCACGCAGATCTTTCCCCCGAGGAATTGGTTCGCAACGGGAGGTAAGTGATGCAACGAAGCGTTGCCGGCCTCATTGCGCCCAGGGAAACCGATCCCCCTAAGTGCGGCCGGCATATGTTCTGCCCGCCGCTGTCCGGAAAAACCCAATCGCGAACAGGAGGGCTACTAGCGATGAAAGTAGTCGAAGCACTGACTGGCCGTAGTAGTCACCAGGTCGCCCCACCCACGGGTCGCTACATTAAGAACTGGAACGTTCTTAAACCCGGCCAGATTGTTGAAGTACTCAATGAGCACGGCCTTCTCATCATTGCGGAGATCGATGCTCTGACAGATGATCACACGATCATCTGGCTCAGATCTCTACGGTCAGGACAGCGGACCCTCCACCTGGTCGAAGACCCCATAAGCCTCTACGAACTGTAGAGAGCCAAGCCCTGCGTCCGCCAAAAGAGGGCGGAGCTTGTAGCCGAAACCCAGCACAGAACAATAATCGTTCACGGGCGAATCAACCAAAGTTCCGCTTGCAAACGCTCAGGATTGGAAAAACAAATGCAGCATGCTGCTCAAGATATCTCACATTGGTACGCCGAGATGTTCGGTGCCGAAACGCTAATTCCTCAACGCGATCCCCTCATTGGGGCAGCCTCTGCGGACGTCGCCATTGTGGGTGCGGGATACACCGGATTATGGACTGCTTATGAATTACTCAAGAGTCGGCCAGGCATGCGCGTAGCCGTGCTCGAAGCGAAGTTCGCTGGATATGGGCCTTCCGGGCGAAACGGTGGGGCGGCAATTGCGCAGGTCGTGGGTTCAAGAAAGTTCTGGAATAAGCGCGGCGGCCCGCAAGGCGCTGTCTCAATGGAAAGGGCAGTTCAAGACGGCGTCGATCAGATAGGTGCTGTCATTGCAAAGGAGAACATTGACTGCGACTATTCTAAGAACGGCGTCCTCATGCTCGCCCGGACTTCCTTGGAAGAACACCATTTCCGCCAGAGTGTAGAAGAAGACCGCAAATGGGGCTTCGGCCCTGAGGACACCTTGTTCCTCGAATCCCACGAGGTCACCGCCAGAGTAAACGCCCAAAACGTTCTTGGTGCCAAGTGGAGCTCTCACTGCGCCAGCATCGACCCGGCCAAGCTCGTGCGAGGGCTAGCGGAAAGGGTTGAAGCCTTGGGCGGCGTGATTTACGAAGACACTCGTGTCGTCTCTATGGAACCAGGACGCGCTGTGTGTGAACGTGGATTAGTAGATGCCCCGTATATTGTTCGCGCCACCGAGGCGTATACCGGGTGGATCAAGGACCACAAGCGGGCCATCGTGCCGGTGCACACCACCATGATCGCGACCGAACCCATCCCTGACCACCTCTGGTCCGACATCGGCTGGGACAGTCGAGAGGCAATCCTTGCGGAACACCCATTTTTGCATCTGCAACATACCCCTGATCATCGGATTACTATCGGTGGAGACGACCCACGTCTCCCCTATCGTTTCGGCTCCGGAACTTCACGCGACGTTCAGCCCGATCCAGCGCTCTCCCAGCACTATCTAGGCGAGCTGCTCAAATTGTTCCCCGCGCTCGAGGGAACAAAGATTGCTCGCAGTTGGTCAGGGGTATTTGGTGCTCCACGCGACTGGGCCCCTTCTGTCGGACTGGACGAGAAGACCGGCCTCGCCTGGGCCGGAGGCTACGTGGGCGAGGGTGTCGTCGCGTCAAATATGGCCGGCCGCACACTTCGGGACCTGATCCTCAAGCAGAATACGGAAATGACTTCCTTGCCGTGGGTACGTAAGCACCCACGCAACTGGGAACCGGAGCCGATTCGCTACATCGGTTCTCACGCTATCTTTCTGGGACGTTCCATTGGTGAGAAGCACGAAAAGACAAGCGGCAAATCTTCGAAAATCGTGCAAATCGCCAACACTCTGGCCGGGTTCAGCGGCAATTTAGGCTGAAAAAGGACGTTGCCAACGTCAAGCCAATCCGGTCATGAGCACAAGTGGTTGCACCCCGGGCCGGGCGTCCGATGAGAATAGGCGTGCGTTTCGGGAATGCGCGAAATATGAGCACGATCGATGAGTCTCCCAGCATCAGCTACCCACCAAATGCTACGGCTGACATTCCCCAGAGCCACGTTGTCGTGGCTGTCGTCGTCCAATGGCGGGGTAGGATTGCTTTATTCAGAAGGAGCCGGAATATCGGCCACGACAGCGGCCTTTGGCACTGCATCACCGGGTTTGTTGAAGTAGGAGCAACCCCCGAACAGCAGGCGCGTGAAGAGTTGTTTGAAGAAACCGGGTTGCAGCCCGAAGACCTATTGGACCTACGGCAAGGTGCGGATCTGGTGGTTGCCGACGACTTGGGAATTCCTTGGCTCGTACATACTTTCACTGCCGAGACATCTCGGCGGCGGTTGAGAATGAACTGGGAAAACGACTCATACCGATGGACCACCTCGGCAAGGGCGAGGCGTTTCGCCAATCGAGTCAGCTGGCTGGACCACGTTCTCTACGCAACCGGCTACTGCTCCGCTCCATTCCAGCACCCCCACTTTAGCCGACCGGGGCCTCCCGCAACTGCGGATTGAGTTTGGTCGGTGATCCAGCAAGGTGTTCAAAGACCCTTCGACACGGAAATTCGTTTCCAACGGAAATTACTGGGCGGGCAGGGGCGGCGCGAATCGTCGCGGGCATTGGCGGTAGTCAGCGCCCGTCGTCGTTCCCCTCGACCAGGAGGGCGTGGCCATGTTTCGGATTACCCATGCCTGGGACAGTTGCGTCCCAGCTATTGCGTGCCCTAGGGAACCGGCCCAGTCGACCGGAGCGAACCAGGTGCGGGCCGGCGACAACGGCCTTCTGAAGGACCCGAGCGGAAGGGTCCCGCGACCGGACGGGGCGAGCCGGGGAAAAAGGATCAGGGGGTCTCGCGGGTGCGGCCGCATTTCTTTACAGGTCCAACCTTGCGCACAAATTTACAGACGTGATACTTTTTGTAGTACAGGCGTACATGGACGGATGTACTAGACGAGCTCCGGCCAGTAGGTGTATCTCGCGAACGGATGGTTTGAAGTGCGAGCATCCATGGAAAAAAACACTCCATCGAAGAAGGCAAAGCGGGATCCAGAGGGCCGCAGGGAGAAGATTATTGCTGCCACGGTCGAGGTCCTCGCTGAAGTAGGAGTGGCGAAAGTCACCCACCGCTTGATTGCTGCCCGGGCACAGGTCCCCCTGGGTGCAACGACGTACTACTTCCCGACATTGCAGGAATTAATCCGGGTTGCCGTTGACGAAGTGGTTTCGCAGAGCCGCCAATACCTAGCGACCTGGACGAGCGAGCTGGAACGATCGCTGGACTTCCGGAAGACATTAGCGGACTTGGCAGACAGATATGTCCAGGACAGGTCACGCGCCATCCTTGAATACGAGATCTACGTGGCGGCCGCCCGTACCGAGGAGCTGGATCCCCTGGCCCGTGTCTGGCGGGACGAAGTACCCGCCCTGCTTGGGCGCTACATGGATTCCCGTGCCGCAAAGGCATTGAGTGTCTTCCTCAACGGCTCGATGCTTGAAGCGGTCACGTCCGGCCTGCCATTTGACCGGCAAGGGCTCGACTTTGCGTTAGAGAGCTTTCTGAACCTTCCCGTCCCCAACAACTAACTGCAACAGGGCCAGATCCACCTCCCCTCTACCGACAGGTCATCATGATTTCTCCACGTAAACTTGCCGACTTCTCGGCAGCCTCTCTACGCCAGCCGATACGCCAGCATCATGGGGCGAAGTACTGGCACGTCCCTGAATATACGAACTGGATCGACGAAAGCATGTCATGGAAAGAGACCTGCTACATAGGTGACTGGTCCTGGCTGGAGACAATTCGCTACAAGGGTCGAGACGCCATCAAGCTCTTCGCCGACACATCAGTTAATTCAGTTGCTAAATTCCAAATTGGGCAATCCAAGCACGTCATTCACTGCGATGACAACGGAAAGATCATTGAAGAAGGCATTCTTACTCGGACAGGCGAGGAGGAGGTCATTGCGCATAGCACTGCCTGGGCGGACTACGTTGCGCGTCAGGGCGGGTATGACGTGACAAGTGAAGTAGTGGGAATGACAAAGTTTCACGTGCAGGGACCCAATGCAATCCATCTCATGGAAAGAGTCTCGGGGCGTAGCCTACGCGAGGCCAAGTTCATGCGCGAGTTGCCACTTCGCATTGGGGGTCACGACGTTGTTGCCCTCCGTCAGGGGATGACGGGCGAACTCGGCTTCGAGCTCCAGGCTGCCATCGAAAACGGCCCGGAGGTATGGGCGGCGATTGTCGCCGAAGGAGACGACTTTGGACTTAAGGAGATGGGCGGACGGGTAGCCATGATCAATCACCTGGAGGCCTGCTACCCCACCCTGCTTCTGGACTACCTGCCCGCGATCTGGGACGGTCGCGGCCGAGGGTACCTCAAAGAGCAGATGGAGTCCGAGCACAGCTTCTTCGACGACTACTACGGTGTAGCTGGCAGCTTTGAATCAGACAGGGTGGCGGACTGGTACCGAAGCCCCATTGAATTCGGTTGGGGAAACCGAATCAACTTCGACCATGAGTTTCCCGGCAGTGATGCGCTGCGGGCCGAACTGAAAGATCCTCAACGTGCCATTTCTACGCTGGTGTGGAACTCGGATGACGTCATGGGCCTATATGCGTCACTGTTCCGCAAAGGCACGCCACTTCCGGATTTCATGGAACTCCCTCAAGACCCTCGCGGATACATGTACTCGGATCGGGTATCGGTCAACGGGCAGCCCGTCGGGGTCAGCACATCGCGCGGTTACAGTGCGTACTTCCGCGAAGTCATTTCCCTCTGCGTCATCGATACGGGACATTCCTCTCCCGGCACCCAGGTAAAGGTTCTTTGGGGAAACCCTGGGACCGAGCAGCGCGAAATCCGTGCGACGGTAGCCCCTGCGCCGTACAAAAAGGACAGGTCCCGGATAGACCTGTCAACACTACCGGATTTGCCTCCGCGCTTACACCGCTAACAAGGCTCTGGAATAGGTAGAGCCTCCTGGAGTTGTCTGCAATTGGGCCAGCATTGACCATACCGCCTGGATCAAAAGAAGCCCCCTGTCGTGCTGCTGCTGGCCCAACCGTCTATGATCGGGCCAACTGCT
>NZ_JARHXQ010000162.1:0-15928 GCF_029222765.1 Arthrobacter sp. Cr_A7
CGTGTGTGGGCGAGGTCTCACGGGTGACACATCCTTCCTGTGGCATATTTGAGGGATGGCAGAATTCAGGCAGTCCACGAAGCTCAACAACGTCCTTTACGACATTCGTGGACCGATCCTCCAGGCGGCCCAGCAGATGGAGGCAGAGGGGCACCGGATCCTAAAGCTGAACATCGGCAACCCCGCGCCGTTTGGGTTCGAAGCGCCGGACGCCATCCTGGTGGACATGATCCGCCACCTGCCCCACGCCCAGGGCTACAGCGATTCGCGAGGCATCTTTTCCGCCCGGACTGCCGTCTCGCAGTACTACCAGACCCGCGGCATCCAGAACATCCACGTGGACGACATCTACCTGGGGAACGGCGTCAGCGAACTCATCACGATGTCCCTGATGGCCCTGCTTGACGACGGCGACGAAGTCCTGATCCCCACCCCCGACTACCCGCTGTGGACGGCCTCGGTGGCGTTGGCCAGCGGAAAGCCGGTGCACTACCTCTGCGACGAGGACTCCGGCTGGCAGCCCGACCTGGAAGACCTCGAAGCCAAGATCACGCCGCGGACCAAGGGCATCGTGGTGATCAACCCGAACAACCCCACCGGCGCCGTGTACCCCGAAGAGACGCTGAAGCGCATCGTGGCCCTTGCCGAGAAACATGGCCTGGTGCTCTTCGCTGACGAGATCTACGAAAAGATCCTCTACGAGGATGCAGTCCACGTGAACCTGGCCAAACTGACCGGCGACCACGTCCTCTGCCTGACCTTCAGCGGACTGTCGAAGGCATACCGGGTGTGCGGTTACCGCGCCGGATGGATGGCCATCTCGGGACCCAAGAAGGATGCGGCCGACTACCTGGAGGGCATCAGCCTGCTGGCCAACATGCGACTGTGCGCCAACGTGCCGGCCCAGCACGCCATCCAGACCGCCCTGGGCGGGTACCAGAGCATCAACGACCTGATCCTGCCCGGCGGCCGCCTCCTGGAACAGCGCAACAAGGCCTACGACATGCTGAACGCCATCCCCGGTGTCAGCACCCAGCAGGCACGCGGCGCCCTGTACCTCTTCCCGAAGCTTGACCCTGAGGTCTACCGCATCCGCGATGACGAGAAATTTGTCCTGGACCTCCTCAGGGAGCAGAAAATCCTGGTATCCCACGGCCGGGCCTTCAACTGGGTCCGTCCGGACCACTTCCGCATGGTCACGCTGCCCAACGTCAAGGACATCGAAGAGGCAGTGGGCCGGATGGGGGACTTCCTGAGCAGGTACCAGGGGAACTAGCCTGTGCTCACGGGCGCTTGAGCCCCGTGGCACTTCGCGGAAAGGAATTCCCATGGCCAGCGTCATTCGCTTCGATCAGCATCCTTCTGAAACCCTTCGGGTAGGGGACGGGTTCTCCTTGTCCGGCGTCGATCCGGATTCCACTCCCGGCTACACCGGCTCCAAGGAGGACGGCAGGCTGCTGCTGGCCGACATGGACGACGAGCTCACCGAACTGCAGGAAAAGCTGTTCGCCGAGTCCCGTTTTGGCGGCCGCAAGCGGATCCTGCTGATCCTCCAGGCCATGGATACCGCCGGCAAGGGCGGGATCGTCAAGCACGTCATGGCCGCCATGGATCCGCAGGGCGTCCAGTTCAAGGCCTTTAAGGCGCCCACGGACGAGGAGAAGTCCTATGACTTTCTCTGGCGGATCGAGAAGGAAGTGCCGGCGGCCGGCATGGTGGGGGTCTTCGACCGTTCCCACTATGAGGACGTCCTGATCCACCGGGTGCACGGTTGGGCCAGCCCCGACGAGATCAAGCGCCGCTACGTGGCCATCAACGAATTCGAGACGCGCCTCACCGACTCGGGGACCAAAGTGGTGAAGGTGATGCTCTACATCAGCGGCGAGGAGCAGAAGGCCAGGCTGCTGGCCCGGCTGGACAATCCCGCCAAGCACTGGAAGTACAACCGGGGCGACCTCGACGAGCGCGCCTTCTGGGAGGACTACATGAATGCCTACCAGGACGCCATTGACGAGACCAGCACCAGGGATGCGCCATGGCACGTGGTTCCGGCCAACAAGAAGTGGTACGCCCGGATCGCCGTGCAGCAGCTGCTGCTGGGTGCCCTTGCCGAACTGAACCTGGAATGGCCCAAGGCCGAGTTTGACGTCTCCACCGAGCGGGAGCTGATTCTCCGGTCCTGAGCCCCTGCCGGCTGGTTACGGGAACCGGGCTGGTTCCGCGTTACCCGGCATGGCTTCCGTTTACAGCGGCTGGTCGCGGGCGGCGGCCAGCCGCTTCCGTGCCCCCTCGAGCCACTCCTCGCAGCGTGCGGCCAGGGCTTCACCGCGTTCCCACAGCGCCAGCGACTCTTCGAGGCTGGCACCTCCGGCCTCGAGCCTGCCCACGACGGCGATGAGCTGCTCACGGGCCTCCTCGTAGCTCAGGCCCGCGGTGCCGGCGTCCGGCTTTTGCTCACTCATGCGGTTCTCCCGTTGTTCGGATTGTCGCGGCCAGAATCAGTGGATGCGCCTGCGCCCGTGGAGGTTGCACCGAAGCGGCCCTCCGCCACCCTGATGGACAGCGGCGAACCGGCCGGTGCATCAGCCGGGCGGCGGACCACTGCTTGCCCGGCGACCGCTGCCGGTCCTGCCTGCTGCCCGGCGAGTTCGACGACGGCGTACCCCCGGTCCAGCGTCTTCTGCGGCGACAGCGCGCGCACCTGTGCCTTGAGGTGTTCCAGCTGATCGGCGGCGCGTACCACCGTGGAGTTCACGGCAGCGGAAGACCGCCTCAGCAGCCGCTCAATTTCCTCACTGCGGACGGTCACCAGTGCCTCCGGTGACGCCAGGACCGGCCGGGAATGAAGCGACGCGAGCCGGTCCGTTTCACGGTCCACCATGCGCTCCATGCAGCGCCTCAGCTGTTCCCGCGCCTGCCGCACGCCCGCCAGTTCCTCGGAAACTTCCGGAACAATCCGCTTCGCGGCGTCGGTGGGGGTGGACGCCCGCAAGTCTGCAACGTCGTCCAGCAGCGGCCGGTCGGCTTCGTGCCCGATGGCACTCACCACAGGGGTGGCTGCTGCCGCCACAGCACGGACCAGCTCTTCGCTGTTGAAGGGCAACAGGTCTTCAAGTGCGCCTCCGCCGCGGGCGATGACAATGACGTCCACCACGGGATGAGCGTCGAGCTCCCGCAGGGCACGGACAATCTGGGACACGGCAGTGTTTCCCTGGACCGCCACTTCACGGATTTCGAACTCCACCGCAGGCCAACGCAGGGCAGCGTTCCGCAGGACGTCCTTCTTGGCGTCGGAATCCCGGCCGGTAATAAGGCCGATGCGGTGTGGCAACAGGGGGAGTGGCTTCTTGCGGGAATCGGCGAAAATTCCCTCCGCGGACAAGGCCTGCCGGAGCCTCTCAATCCGGGCCAGGAGGTCACCCAGGCCCACCGGCCGGATGTCCCTGACCAGCATGTTCAACCGTCCGGTCTTAATCCAGAACTCGGGCTTCAACAGGGCCACCACGCGTGATCCGCGTTCCAGGGGCAGATTCTGGCGCTCCAGTACTTTGGTCCAGACCGAAGCCGGCAGGGACACCTCGGCATCAACATCCCGCAGCGTCAGGTAGGCGTTGGTACCGCGGCGGTTCAGTTCAATGACCTGGCCTTCCACCCACGCCGAGGGTGTCCTGTCGATGTGGGCCTTGAGCTTTTGCGAGAGCAACTGAAGCGGCCACGGGTTGTCCGGGGTAGTTTCAGCAGCGGTGGCGGGCAGTGTGGAGGGCGCGGTGCCGGGAAGGGAAGCCTGGTCAGACATGCAAACGCCCTTGCGGGGCTGGAGCTGCGGGCATGGGGTCCTTCGTCTGTTGTGCGGCGGTTATTCAACCTTATCCATAAGCTGTAGCACGCGGGACTGACAGCGCCAGGCCAGGATCCTTGCCTAGGATGGATCTACCGCCATCAACCCGAAGGATCTGCTGTGCGCACTTTCGTTTCCGCCGTCGCCACCGTGCTGGGTGTCCTGCTGGCCGCCGTTGCTGTTCCGGCCATCTGGCTTGACCGCAGCATCGTCCAGGAGGACGGCTTTGTAGGGCTGGCGGCGCCCCTGGGAAGAAACGCCGAATTCCAGCAGCAGCTGGCCGCTGCGGCCGTGGGAACCATCGACACCAGCGCAGTTCCGGGCTTCCTGTCCGATCTGGTCCAGCCAGTGCTGGAGGATGCGGCCACGTCGCTGTCCGGGCTCCCGGGATACCCCGCCGCCTGGGAGGAAACACTGCGCAAAAGCCACCGCCTCAGCTTCCCGGAGGCCGCGGCGGAGCCTGACCCATCCGGTTCCGTCTCCTCGCTGACTCTTGACGTGGCCCCGCTGGTGGCGCTGGGTGCCGGGGAAATTTCCCGGGCAACCGGCCTTCCACTCGATCCGCCGGGGGAAACGCTGATCAACGTTGGCCAGCCCGAACAACGGGAGTGGACCGAGCGGCTGGCCACTTATGCCCCCATGGGCTACATGCTCGCCGTCGGTTCAGGCATCGCCTTCCTCCTGGCCCTCGTGGCGGCACGACGGCGTTGGACCGTGCTGGTGGGCGCCGGAATTGGCGGGCTGCTGCTTGCGGGTCTCTGGGCGGTGGGCGCGCAGGTGGGTGCGGCCCAGGCGCTGGCCGCGGACACCGGAAATGAGGTTGCCAACATGTTCCGGGATGAGTTCGTGGCCGCGGCCAACGCTGACTTCGCGGCATGGACGGTGGGCGCTGCCATCACCGGCGGGCTGCTGCTGCTCCTGGGCATTGTGGCCGGAATCTCATCGCGAAAGCGGCCGCGGGCAACCCGGTAGCATGGAGAAATGACCTCCTCAGCTGTTTCCCTTTCGATGCCCACCATCCCGCGTAGGCGCCGCTCCCCTGAGGAAGTAGCAGCGGCAGCCCCCGTCGCAGGAACCAAGAGAGTGCTGCTGGCCGCTCCGCGCGGCTATTGCGCCGGTGTTGACCGCGCGGTGATCGCCGTTGAGAAGGCGCTGGAACACTATGGTCCTCCGGTGTACGTGCGGAAGCAGATTGTGCACAACGTCCACGTGGTCACGTCCCTGGAGGAAAAAGGCGCAATCTTCGTGGACGAGACCGACGAAGTGCCCGAGGGCGCCCTGGTCATCTTTTCCGCCCACGGCGTTTCTCCAGCCGTGGTGGAATCAGCCGAGGAACGGGGACTGCGCACCATCGATGCCACCTGCCCCTTGGTGACCAAGGTCCACAAGGAGGCAGTCCGGTTCGCCAAGGACGACTTCGACATCCTCCTCATCGGCCACGACGGCCATGAAGAAGTCGAAGGGACAGCAGGCGAAGCGCCGGAGCACATCCAGATCATCAACGGCCCCCACGAGGTGGACAAGGTCACGGTCCGCGATCCCGAAAAGGTCATCTGGCTTTCGCAGACCACCCTGAGTGTTGACGAGACCATGGAGACCGTACGGCTGCTCAAGGAGCGGTTCCCCACCCTCCAGGATCCCCCCAGCGACGACATCTGCTACGCCACCACCAACCGGCAGGTGGCCATCAAGAAGATCTCGCCCCAGGCGGACCTGGTAATCGTGGTTGGCTCGGCGAACTCGTCCAACTCCGTCAGGCTCGTGGAAGTGGCCCTCGAATACGGGGCCAAGGCTTCCTACCGGGTGGACTTCGCCAACGAAGTGGACGAAGCCTGGTTCGAAGGCGTGGCCACCGTGGGCGTGACGTCCGGGGCATCAGTGCCGGAGGTGCTGGTGCAGGACGTGCTGCGGCTGCTGGCCGACTACGGTTACGGCACCGTCGAGGAAGTGGTCACAGCGGAGGAAGACCTTCTCTTCTCGCTGCCCAAGGAGCTCCGCGCGACCCTGAAGCAGGCCGGTGACGTCAGCCGCGCGCTCGGCGGGCGCAGGCCGCGCAGCTGACGCCACGCCCGGGCCGGGTTTTCTGCCCGGGCAGGTGTTGCCCGCCCGGGCAGCGACCCCGCTCCAAGCCGTTGCCCCGTCCTAGGCGGCTGCCTCATCGTGCTGGAGTTCCGGAGCGGCGAGGGCGCGTGGCGTGACCTCCACGGCCGGCGGGGCGGTCAAACCTGACTCTTCGAGTGTGTTCAGCTTCCGGGCCGTGGGAAGGACCCGTGCTTCCAGCGTGCCGACCATGGCGTTGTAGCGGTCCACCGAGGTTTTCAGCGATGATCCCAGCTTGGTGACGTTCTCGCCCAGTGTCCCCATGCGGTCGTAGAGCTGCCTCGCCAGGTCGAACAGTTCCCGGGCGCTGTCCGTCAGCACGTCCTGCCGCCACGTGAAGGCGACCGACTTCAGGACGGCCAGCAGGGTGCTGGGTGATGCCAGGACCACGTTCCTGGACAGGGCGTGGTCCAGGAGCTCCGCGTCTGCAGTCAGAGCCGCGGCCAGGATGGACTCGGCCGGGATGAAGCAGATCACCAGTTCGGGGGAGTTGCCGGGGATATCCCAGTACTTCTTGTTGCTGAGTGAGTCCACGTGGGCCCGGAGCGCCTTCGCGTGCGCTGCCAGCAGCGACTGCTGGTTTCGCCGGTCGATTGCGGTGGTCAAACCCTGCTGCCCGTGCCGGGCGTCGGCCGCTCCCAGTTCCTGGGCCTCCAGATAGGACGACAACGGAACCTTTGCATCAACCACCAGTTGCTTGTCGCCGGGGAGCTGGACCACAAGGTCGGGGCGGACCGCTGAATCACCACCGGCGCTGTGCACCTGTTCCACGAAATCCACGTGCCTCAGCATCCCGGAGGCTTCCACCACGCGCCGCAGCTGCACCTCGCCCCACTGGCCGCGTGCACTGTTGGACCGCAGGGCGGACTCCAGTGCATGCGTGGACCTGATCAGCTGTTCGTCCGAGAGCCTGGCTTCCTGGAGCTGCTGCGCAAGCTGGCCGTACTGTTCCACCCGGTCGCGCTCCAGCAGCGCCACCTGCTGCTGCACCGCGGAGAGCTTTTCCGCAACGGGTGCAAGGGCACGGAGCACACTGCCGTCCTGCGTCCGTGCCTCGCCCAGCTCCCGGTTCTGTGCGGCCAAAAGCCGGCGCTCGGCGTCGGCAGCGGCGAACTGCGCGCTGACCTCGGACAGCCGGGACGAGACGGCGTCGAAATCCGCCTCAAGGGCATGCGAGTTCTTCCGCAGTGCAAAATACGTGGCTGCAGCACCGGCTAAGGCACCCAGAAGCAGCATGAACAAGGCAAGAATCAACGCAAAAACATCCATGCCCTCACTGTTGCATGGGGCTCTGACAATCCGGGGCAATGACATCCGCCGGTACAGGCCGCGGGTGCCCTGCGGGTAGAATCAATGCTCGTGGCTCTTACTATTGGCATCGTCGGACTGCCCAACGTCGGCAAATCAACTCTCTTCAACGCGCTTACCCGCAACCAGGTCCTGGCCGCGAACTATCCGTTCGCCACCATCGAACCGAACGTGGGCGTCGTGAACCTGCCGGACCCGCGGCTGGACAAGCTTGCCGGCATCTTCGGATCGCAGCGCGTGCTGCCGGCCGCGGTCTCCTTCGTGGACATCGCCGGCATCGTCAAGGGCGCATCCGAGGGGGAAGGGCTGGGCAACCAGTTCCTGGCCAATATCCGTGAGGCCGAAGCCATCGCCGAAGTGGTGCGGGTGTTCGACGACCCCGATGTGATCCACGTTGACGGCAAGGTGGACCCCCGCTCGGACATGGAAACCATCAACACCGAGCTGATCCTCGCCGACCTGCAGACCATCGAGAAGGCTATTCCCCGGATCGAAAAAGAGGTCAAGATCAAAAAGCGGGAAGCCGCCGAGCTTGCCGCCATCAAGGCTGCCCAGGCGGTGCTGGAACGCGGCGACACCATCTACTCCTCCATCAAGAGCGACAAGCTGGAGATGGAGCACCTCAAGGAGCTCAGCCTGCTCACGGCCAAGCCCTTCATCTACGTGTTCAACGCGGACGAAGGAATCCTGGGCAGCCCGGAAAAGCAGGAGGAACTGCGGGCCATGGTGGCGCCGGCTGACTGCATCTTCCTTGACGCCAAGCTCGAATCCGACCTCGTGGAACTGGACGAGGAGGAAGCCCGCGAAATGCTGGAGATGAACGGCCAGGACGAATCAGGGCTGGACCAGCTGGCACGCGTCGGGTTCCACACCCTTGGGCTGCAGACCTACCTCACCGCAGGGCCAAAGGAAGCACGCGCCTGGACCATCCACCAGGGCGACACGGCTCCCCAGGCCGCCGGCGTGATCCACTCCGATTTCCAGCGCGGCTTCATCAAGGCCGAGGTGGTGTCCTTCGAAGACCTCGTGGATGCAGGCTCCATGGCTGAAGCAAAGTCCCGCGGCAAGGTCCGGATCGAAGGCAAGGAATACGTCATGGCTGACGGCGACGTGGTGGAGTTCCGCTTCAACGTCTGAGCCGGTTCACCGTCGGACTGGGCGGACACCTTATCCTGACTATGGAGGGCGTGATCCTGGCGACTCCAGGTCCCCCTCCCGGAGGGAAAACACGAGGAGGCGGCATGCCGGTCAGGCGTCTGATGCACTACATCACCGCGGCGGTGGCGGCTGCGCTGGTTCTCTCCGGCTGCTCCGGAGCCGGCGGCAGTACGCCCGTTGTGGTGGGGGAGGCCAAGCGGGGCGGTGTCGCCACTGTTGCCGAGGTCAACGCGTTCTCGTCCTTCAACCCTTACAGCGCCGACGGCAACACGGACATCAACTCCAAGGTCGGTTACATCACCCACTCCGGGTTCTATTACCTGGATGACAGCGCCGCCGTGGTGCGCAACGACAAGTTCGGGCGGTTCGAGAAGGTCTCCGACGAGCCGTTGAAGGTGAAGTACACCGTTAATGAGGGCGTCAAATGGTCCGACGGTGAAGCGATCGACGCCGGGGACCTGCTCCTGAGCTGGGCGGCCGGTTCGGGTTACTTTGACGATGCCGATCCCATGACGGGAGCAGGAACCAGGTACTTCTCCGTCGCCTCGGACACCAGCGGCCTGGCAGGCACAGTCTTGCCCGAGCTCGGGGACGACCGGCGGTCCATCACCCTGGAGTACGCCACGCCGTACGCCGACTGGGAAGTCGCGTTCGACGTCGGGCTGCCGGCGCACGTCGTTGCCGCGAAGAGCGGGCTGAATGATGAAGAGGACCTGATTGACCTCATCCAGGACTCACCCCGGGGCGACCCCGAAAAGCCTGCCGTCAACGCTGAGCTGAAGAGGGTGGCCGATTTCTGGAACTCCGGCTTCGACACGAAGTCCCTTCCCGATGATCCGGCCCTTTACCTCTCCAGCGGCCCCTACATTGTGCGGGACATTGTTCCTGAGGTTTCCATGAGGCTCGTCCGCAACCGCGATTACGTCTGGGGAGCCGAACCCTGGCTCGATGAAATCACCATCCGTTTCACGGGTGCCCTCCCTGCTGCGGTTGACGCCCTCCGGAACGGTCAGGTGGACATCATCTCGCCGCAGCCGTCCGCCGGCACGGAGGATCTTTTCGCTGGCCTCGCCGAGCAGGGCAACACCCTGGAGCGGTACAACCAGTCCGGCTACGACCACCTGGACCTCAATTTCTCCGGCCCCTTTGCCCAGGAAGACGTCCGCGAGGCTTTCCTGAAGACAGTTCCACGCCAGGCGATCGTTGACGCCGTCGTGGGAGACCTGGTTCCCGACGCCAAACCGCTCGATTCCCACGTCTTCCTTCCGGCGCAGCCTAAATACCCGGACACGGTGAAGAACAACGGATCTTCCGACTTCGCTGAGGTGGACATCGAGGCTGCCAGGGCGCTCCTGGACGGCGACACCCCCACGGTCAGAATCCTGTACAACAGGGACAATCCCAACCGCGCTGAAGCCTTTGCCCTGATCAGGGACTCGGCGGCCCAGGCCGGGTTCCAAGTGGTCGACGGCGGGCAAAGCAGTGCTGACTGGGCAAAGTCCCTGGGCGGGTCAGGTTATGACGCTGCGCTGCTGGGCTGGATCGGAACCGGGGCCGGAGTCAGCCGGGTTCCCCAGATCTTCCGCACCGGGTCGGGCAGCAACTTCAACGGATTTTCCGACGCCGACGCGGACAAGGCCATGGAACAGTTGGCCCGGACCACGGACCTTGGCAAACAGGACGAACTACTTGCTGAGATCGACCGACGCATCTGGGAGAACGCCTACGGACTCCCGCTGTACCAAACCATTGGCACCACCGCATTCGGCCCCCGGATCACCGGAGTGAAATCGAGCTCCGGACCCCTTGGTGTCTGGTGGAACGTGTGGGAGTGGCGCCTGGCCTCCTAGTGGCTTGTGCTTCCAGCAGCACCCTGCAGGGGGCCTTGTGGGACTCGCCACGCCCGATTCGCCGTCGGAGCTACCGGCGAGTAGCATGTGACTTGCACAACTTCCGTTTACCGGCTATCACGTCGGAGTGACCCGGTCACGGTTTGGCAACGGAGTACCAGTATCTGGACTTCGTGCGGTTAGGCTACTCGTTATATGTAAGTTGCGTCACAGTAAAACGCTGTGCCGGGCTTACGGGGAAGCACAAGATTCCCCTCGATATCTCCCACAACTCATAGGAGGCGGAATGCGTTTCACGCGCACTTCCAAAGCACTGGGCATCGTGGCAATTGCCGCACTGGCCCTGACCGGGTGCGGCGCTGGAGGCGGCACCACCGAAGGGGGCGGCGACACCGCCGGCGATCCCAACAAGGTCATCACCGCCTACAGCAACGAACCACAGAACCCGTTGCTGCCGGCAAACACAGGCGAGGTTTACGGCGGCCGCGTGGTCGAGCTTCTCTTCGAAGGTCTGCGCACCTACGACGCCAGCGGCAAGCCTGTCAACGCTCTGGCGGAGTCCATTGAATCCTCAGACGCCCAGAACTGGACCATCAAGGTCAAGCAGGGGCAGAAGTTCACCAACGGTGAAGAGATCACCGCCAAGACGTTCGTTGACTCCTGGAACTTCGCGGCAAACTCCAAGAACCTGCAGCAGAATGGGTTCTTCTTTGAATCCATTGCCGGGTACTCCGAAGTTTCGGCAGTAACCACTGAAAAGTCGGCCGACGGCAAGACCACCACAACGCCTGCTCCCACGGCCGAGACCATGTCCGGCCTTGCTGCCACCGATGATTCCACCATCACGGTAAAGCTGGCACAGCCTGAGGCTGACTGGTCGCTGCGCCTTGGCTACTCCGCCTTCTTCCCGATGCCGTCGGCCGCATTGGCAGATCCAACCGCCTTTGGCGAGAACCCGGTGGGTAACGGCCCGTACAAGATGGAAAAAGAGGGTGCGTGGGTCCACGACCAGTCCATCTCGCTTGTCAAGAACCCCGACTACAGCGGGCCGCGTGAAGCGAAAAACGGTGGTGTCACCTTCAAGTTCTACACGGATCCGGGCCCGGCCTACACCGACCTGCAGTCCGACAACCTGGACGTGACCGACGTTCTGCCGTCCAATGCGCTGAAGACCTACACCACTGATTTCCAGGACCGCAACGCCGCAAAGCCGGTTGCCAGCAACTCCACCCTGAACATCCCGGGCTACAACCCGAACTTCCAGGGTGAAGCCGGCAAGCTGCGCCGTCAGGCGCTTTCCCACGCCATCAACCGCGAGGAGATCGCCAAGGTGGTCTTCAACGGAACCCGGACCCCGGCCACCGGCTTTGTTCCGCCGGTGATCGACGGCTTCAAGGAAGACATTCCGGGTAACGAGGTCCTGAAGTTCGATGCCGCCAAGGCGAAGGACCTGTGGGAGCAGGCTGAAAAGCTCCAGCCGTACGACGACTCCAAGCCCCTACAGATTGCCTCCAACACCGATGGTGGCAACAAGGAATGGATCGACGCCGTAGCCAACGGCTTCAAGAACAACCTCGGCATCGAAGCTGAAATCCAGCCCTTTGCCAAGTTCGCAGAGGCACTGGAGCTTCGGAAGTCCCAGTCGCTGCCGGGACTCAGCCGCGCCGGCTGGCAGGGCGACTACCCGTCGCTGTACAACTTCCTTGGACCGGTCTGGGCTACAGGGGCGCCTTCCAACTACGAGAAGTACACGAACCCTGAGTTCGACAAGCTGCTCCAGGAAGGCCTTGCCGCCAAGACCACCGAAGAAGCCAACGAGAAGTTCAACCAGGCACAGGAGATCCTCTTTGAGGACCTTCCGGGTCTGCCGCTCTGGGACCAGACGCGTCCGATTGTGTGGAGCAACAACGTTGTGAAGGCCGAAACCGGCTGGAACGGCGGCATCCGCTACTTCGACATCACGGCAAAGTAGTCCCAGATCTAACTTGCCGCCAGGCAGATGGGGGTCCGGTCACGGCCGGGCCCCCATTGGCTTGCAACGGCAGGAAGGCACCCATGAACCTGTTTACTTCCCATCCGGAAGGTTGGTGATCCCGTGGTCCGCTTTATCCTGCGCCGACTGCTCCAGGTGATCCCCGTCTTCATCGGCACCACGCTTCTGGTCTATTACATGGTGTTCGCCCTGCCCGGCGACCCCATTGCGGCGCTCTTCGGCGACCGGCAGCCACCGCAAGCCGTCATCGATACCCTGCGCAGCCAGTACCACCTGGACGAGCCGTTCTGGGTCCAGTACGGCCTCTTCCTGCAGAACCTGTTCACCTTTAACCTCGGCAACGATTTCACCGGGCAGCCTATCGCCGCGAGCCTTGCCCGTGTGTTCCCCGTAACTGCGATGCTGGCCATAGAAGCCCTGGCCATCCAGGCCATTTTCGGTGTTGCCTTCGGCGTTTTCGCCGGGCTGCGCCGCGGCGGCTGGTTCGACTCCACCGTCCTGGTGGCGTCCCTCGTGGTGATTGCCGTCCCCACGTTCGTCCTTGGCTTCGTATTCCAGCTCGTCTTCGGTGTCCAGCTCGGGTGGGCCAAACCCACTGTGGGTGCCAATGCGGACTGGGGCAGCCTGCTGCTGCCGGCGGTGGTCCTGGGGCTGGTGTCTTTTGCGTACGTGCTTCGCCTGACCCGCGCTTCGGTCAGCGAAAACATGAATGCCGACTACGTCCGGACCGCAACGGCCAAGGGCCTGTCCCGGCCGCGGGTGGTCCTGGCCCACATCCTGCGCAACTCGCTGATTCCGGTGGTGACCTACCTGGGCGCCAACCTTGGCGGACTGATGGGCGGCGCGATCGTGACCGAAGGCATTTTCAATGTGCCGGGCGTCGGCAACAAGCTCTACCAGGCAGTCCTCCGCAGCGAGGGACCCACCATCGTTTCCATCGTCAGCGTTCTGGTGCTGGTGTTCGTGGTGGCCAACCTGCTCGTCGATCTCCTGTACGCCTGGCTTGACCCGAGGATCCGCTATGACCAGTAACAACAGCCACTTCGTGGCGCCCATTGACGAAACCCCGCTGCTGGCAACGGACGCGGTCAAGACTGACCAGGCACCGCTCAGCCTGTGGTCCGACGCATGGCGCAAGCTTCGCCGTCGTCCGCTGTTCATCATCTCGGCGCTGCTCATCCTTGCCCTCACCGTGGTGGCACTGTTCCCCGGACTCTTCACCTCGGTAGCTCCGAATGCCGGCTGCGAACTGGCCAACTCGGAAGGCGGACCCACCGCCGGCCATCCGTTTGGCTTCACATTCCAGGGCTGCGACGTCTACTCACGCGTGATCCACGGCACCCAGGCATCCATGTCCGTGGGTGTGCTCTCGGTGCTGTGCGTGCTGGTGATTGGAGTGACCATTGGTGCACTTGCCGGCTACTACGGTGGCTGGATCGATTCAGTGCTCGCCCGCCTCGGTGATATCTTCTTCGCCCTTCCGCTGATCCTGGGCGCGCTGGTCATCACGCAGCTGCCCCTGTTCCGCGAGAACAAGAGTGTGTGGACAGTGGTGTTTGTCATCTCGCTCCTGGCGTGGCCCCAGATGGCGCGGATTACCCGTGGCGCCGTGATCGAAGTGCGCAACGCGGATTTCGTCACCGCTGCCCGTGCGCTGGGCGTCTCCAAATTCGGGGCGCTGGTGCGGCACGTGCTGCCAAATGCCCTCGCCCCGATCATCGTGCTGGCCACCCTGGAACTGGGTGTCTTCATCGTGGCCGAGGCAACCCTGTCCTTCCTGGGTATCGGCCTGCCGCAGAGCATCATGTCCTGGGGCAATGACATCGCCGGTGCGCAGGCGTCCATCAGGACCAGCCCGGAGATCATGCTGTACCCCGCTGCTGCACTGTCCATCACGGTGTTGAGCTTCATCATGCTGGGCGACGCGGTCCGTGACGCCCTCGACCCCAAGAGCCGTCAGCGATGAGAGATAAAGAGATGACAACTCCAGAAGTCCGCATCGATGAAGCCGGCACCACCGGCGTCAGGCCGCTGCTGGAAATCCGCGACCTCGCCATCACGTTCAAGACCGGCGGCGGCGACGTCCAGGCGGTCCGCAATGCTCACCTGAGCATCATGCCCGGCGAAACGGTGGCGATTGTGGGGGAGTCCGGCTCCGGTAAATCCACCACTGCGCTCGCGGCCATCGGACTGCTTCCCAACAACGGCAGGGTGTCCGGCGGGCAGATCCTGCTCGACGGCGAGGACATCGCCCACGCCAGCGAGCAGCGCATGATCGAACTGCGCGGAAACACCATCGGCATGGTGCCCCAGGACCCCATGTCCAACCTGAACCCGGTGTGGAAGATCGGCTACCAGGTCCGGGAAACCCTGCGTGCCAACGGGCGGCCCAGCGGACCGGAGGACATCGCCCGGGTGCTGTCCGAGGCGGGCCTGCCGGACGCCAAACGCCGTGCCAACCAGTACCCGCATGAGTTCTCGGGCGGCATGCGCCAGCGTGCCCTGATCGCCATCGGCCTTTCGTGCCAGCCGCGGCTGCTCATCGCCGATGAGCCGACGTCGGCCCTGGACGTGACGGTGCAGCGGCAGATCCTGGACCACCTGGACACCATGACCACCGACCTGGGCACCTCGGTGCTGCTCATCACGCACGACCTGGGGCTGGCGGCAGAACGCGCCGACAAGGTGGTGGTGATGTACCAGGGCCGGGTGGTGGAGGCAGGACCGTCGCTGGAACTGCTGCGAAACCCGCAGCACCCCTACACCAGGAGGCTTGTCGAGTCGGCACCGTCCCTGGCAAGCCGGCGCATCCAGGCCGCCAAGGAACAGGGTGTGGAGACGGCGGACCTGCTGGCTCCCGCTGCCGAGACTGCCGCCGTGGATAACGTCCTGCAGATCCAGGACCTGCGGAAGGTGTACAAGCTCCGCCAGGGCTTCGGGAAGGCGACGGACTTCGCGGCGGTGGACGGCGTGAGCTTCGACGTCCAGCGCGGAACTACGACGGCGATTGTGGGGGAGTCCGGTTCGGGCAAGTCCACGGTGGCCAAGATGGTGCTCCAGCTTGAGAAGCCCACGGACGGCAGGATCCTGTTCGATGGCGTGGACACCTCGCTGCTTAAGTCGCAGGAACTGTTCAAATTCCGGCGGCGGGTGCAGCCGATTTTCCAGGATCCGTACGGCTCCCTGGACCCGATGTACAACATCTTCCGCACCATCGAAGAGCCCTTGCGGGTCCACAAGATCGGCAACCAGGCCAGCCGCGAAAAGAAGGTCCGGGAGCTGCTGGACCAGGTGGCGCTGCCCCAGTCCGCCATGCAGCGGTACCCGAACGAGCTCTCCGGCGGGCAGCGGCAGCGTGTTGCCATTGCCCGGGCGCTGGCACTGGATCCCGAGGTCATCATCTGTGACGAAGCGGTGTCCGCTTTGGACGTGCTGGTCCAGGCGCAGGTCCTCAACCTGCTGGCCGATCTCCAGGCCAACCTTGGGCTGACTTATCTCTTCATCACGCACGACCTTGCGGTGGTCCGGCAGATTGCGGACCACGTGTGTGTCATGGAGAAGGGGCGCCTGGTGGAGACCGGCTCCACGGATGAAGTCTTCGAATCACCACGACAGGAGTACACGAAGGCACTGCTCAACGCCATCCCCGGTGCCAAGCTGATGCTTCCGCCCGAAGTGGCG
>NZ_JARHXQ010000163.1:0-36395 GCF_029222765.1 Arthrobacter sp. Cr_A7
CGTGTTCCAGCAAATCGATCAAGTAGGAGCCATAACCGCTCTTCACGAGGGGCTCAGCCCGCTGCCGGAGTTCATCGTCACTGAGGAAGCCGAGCCGCCAGGCGATCTCCTCGGGAGCACCAATTTTCAGGCCCTGCCGGTTTTCCGTGGTCCGGACGAAGTTCGATGCATCGTTCAGGTCATTGAAGGTTCCGGTATCGAGCCAGGCAGTGCCGCGCGGGAGGATCTCCACCTGCAGCTTTCCCTTTTCGAGATAAGTGCGGTTGACGTCCGTGATCTCCAGTTCCCCCCTCGCGGAAGGCTTGAGGTTTTCAGCGATCTCCACCACGTCATTGTCATAGAAGTAAAGACCGGGGACAGCGTAATGGCTCTTCGGCTTTTCCGGCTTCTCTTCCAGGGAAATCGCTTTGCCCGCGGAGTCGAACTCCACCACGCCATAGGCCTTGGGATCGGCAACCCAATAACCAAAGACCGCTCCGCCGTCGATGTTTTCGAAACGGCGCAATTGGGTGCCCATCCCGGGGCCATAAAAGATGTTGTCCCCCAAAACAAGGGCCACGCTGTCATCACCAATGTGTTCCGCTCCGAGCACAAAAGCCTGGGCAAGGCCGTCCGGCGACGGCTGCTGCTTGTAGGTGATGGATACGCCGAAACGTGACCCGTCGCCGAGCAGGCGTTCAAATTGCTCGGCGTCGTGGGGCGTGGTGATAATCAGGATGTCGCGGATACCCGCGAGTATCAGGGTGGACAGCGGGTAGTAGATCATGGGCTTGTCGTAGACCGGGACCAACTGCTTGCTGACGCCCAGAGTGATGGGGTGAAGCCTGGAGCCGGTACCGCCGGCAAGTATTATTCCGCGCATGTCCCCCATCTTTCCGTTCGCTAAGTGCCGCGGCAAATCCGGTACCCTTGGGAATTATGCAGCGACTTCTTGTTACCGGCGGTGCCGGGTTCATTGGTTCCAACTTCGTCCACTACGTACTTGATAACACCGATGACCACGTCACCGTTCTGGACAAGCTGACCTACGCAGGAAACCTTGAATCGCTGAAGGGACTGCCGGACGCACGCTTCACGTTTGTCCAGGGAGACATCGCCGACCCCGCACTGGTGGACGGCCTCGTCGCCGACACCGACGTCGTGGTCCACTACGCTGCCGAATCGCACAATGACAACTCCCTGCACGATCCCCGCCCGTTCCTGGACACCAACATCATCGGCACGTACACGCTGATCGAGGCGGCACGGAAGCACAACAAGCGCTTCCACCACATCTCCACCGACGAGGTTTACGGCGACCTGGAACTCGACGACCCCGAACGGTTCACCGAGCAGACCCCCTACAACCCTTCCAGCCCCTATTCCTCCACCAAAGCCGGCTCTGACCTGCTGGTCCGGGCGTGGGTGCGCTCCTTCGGGCTGCAGGCGACCATCAGCAACTGCTCCAACAACTACGGCCCGTACCAGCACGTGGAGAAATTTATTCCGCGCCAGATCACCAACGTGATCGACGGGATCCGGCCCAAGCTTTACGGCAAGGGCGAGAACGTCCGGGACTGGATCCACGCCAACGACCACTCCTCCGCGGTCCTGGCGATCATCGCCAAGGGCAAAATCGGCGAGACTTACCTGATCGGCGCGGACGGGGAGAAGAACAACAAGGACGTCGTCGAACTGATCCTCAAGCACATGGGCCAGTCCCCGGACGCCTACGACCACGTGGTGGACCGGCCCGGCCACGACCTGCGCTACGCCATCGACTCCACGAAACTCCGCGATGAGCTTGGCTGGGAACCGCAGTTCTCCAACTTCGACGCCGGCATCGAGGACACCATCGCCTGGTACCGCGACAACGAAGAATGGTGGCGGCCGCAGAAAGCAGCCACCGAAGCCAAATACAAGGAACAGGGCCAGTAGTCCATGTCTCTGGAGTTTTCGAAAAAGCTTTCTGCCCACGAAACCCCGATTCCCGGCGTCGTCCTTTATGACCTTCCGGTACATGGCGACAACCGGGGCTGGTTCAAGGAGAACTGGCAGCGGGAGAAAATGGTGGCCCTGGGGCTGCCAGATTTCCGCCCTGTCCAGAACAACATTTCGTTTAACGAAAAGGCAGGAACCACCCGCGGAATCCACGCGGAACCCTGGGACAAGTTCATCTCTGTCGCCACCGGCAGGATCTTTGGCGCCTGGGTGGATCTTCGTCAGGGTCCCTCTTTCGGTGCTGTCTTCACTGCGGAGCTGGACGCCAGCCAGGCAATTTTCATCCCCCGTGGCGTGGGCAACGCATTCCAGACCCTTGAGGACAACACGGCTTACACCTACCTCGTGAATGATCATTGGTCAGCTGACGCCCAAGGCCAGTACACCTTCCTGAATCTCGCCGATGAAACCGCGGCCATCCAGTGGCCCATTCCGTTGGGCCAGGCAGAGCTGTCGGACAAGGACAAGGCCCACCCGCGCCTGGCCGACGTGGTGCCCATGCCCGCCAAAAAAATCCTGGTGGTCGGTGCAAACGGACAATTGGGTAAAGCCCTGCGCAACCTTTATGAGGGCGACGGATCGGTCGAGTTTGCCGGCCGCGCAGAGTTCGATTTGGACAATCCGGACTCCTTCAAGGACCGCAACTGGAAAAACTACTCAACCATCATCAACGCGGCTGCCTACACGGCCGTCGATGCCGCCGAGACCCAGCAGGGCCGCGCCGCCGCCTGGGCGGTCAATGTCACAGCGGTATCCCGGTTGGCCCGGATCGCTGTCGAGTATGACCTGACGCTGGTCCACGTCTCGTCCGACTACGTCTTCGACGGCGCCCGGAACCTCCATGATGAGGAGGAGCCCCTCACCCCGCTGGGGGTGTATGGCCAGAGCAAAGCCGCCGGTGATGCGATCGTGGACGTCGTTCCCCGCCACTACATCGTCCGCACCAGCTGGGTCATCGGTGAAGGCAACAACTTTGTGCGCACCATGGCGTCCCTGGCCGACCGTGGCATCGAGCCCGCGGTTGTCAATGATCAAGTTGGCAGGCTGAGCTTCACCGAAGATATCGCTGCGGGCATCCGTCATCTGCTTGAGTCCAGTGCAGAGTACGGGACGTACAACCTCAGCAGTGACGGCGAGCCCCAGTCCTGGGCAGAACTCGCTGCGGACGTGTATGAGTTGTGCGGCAAGGCACGGACTGCTGTCACAGGAGTCAGCACCGCTGACTACTTCAAAGGAAAAGAAGCGGCACCGCGACCGCTGAACAGCGTCCTGGACCTGACAAAAATCAAGTCCACCGGATTTGAGCCGCCGTTGTCGAACATCCGCTTGGAGTCCTACGTAAAGAATGGACTGATCGATCAGTGACAGCACCCGCCCGTCACCCTGACACTCTCGTCATCATGCCTGCCTGGAATGAGTCAGAATCCATTGGAAACACCATCCGGGAAGTGTTTGAATTTGGCCCGCCATGCGATGTCCTGGTAGTAGACGACGGATCACGTGACGGCACTGCGCGGGTGGCCCGTGAGGCGGGAGCAACCGTACTGCAACTGCCGTTCAACATGGGTGTCGGAGGCGCTATGCGCACCGGCTTCAAGTATGCCAAAAGTCATGGCTACAAGCAGGTCATACAGGTCGATGCCGACGGGCAGCACGATCCGCGTGACATCAAGGCTGTGCTGGACGGCCTTCAGCACGCTGACATTGCTATCGGAGCCCGCTTCGCAGACAAGGGAAACTACACCGTACGCGGCCCCAGGAAGTGGGCCATGAAGGTCTTGGCGTGGACGATTTCCCGTATTGCAGGTACCCCTTTAACTGACGTTACGTCCGGGTTCCGGGCAGCCAACATCAAAGCGATCCGCCAATATGTTGACCACTACCCTGCCGAGTACCTCGGGGATACCATCGACTCGTTGGTCGTCGCCATCCGTTCAGGATGCACTGTCAGGCAAGTCGCGGTCTCGATGCGCGCCCGCCAGGGCGGAACCCCAAGCCACGACCCAATGAAGGCAGCCATCTACCTCGGACGCTCAGGAATGGCCTTGCTGTTCGCTCTGACGCGGAAGAAAACCGAGCCGTCCACCAACTAGGAATCCAACATGTCGCTCCTTATGGGCTCCATCGTCGTCGTGGCGATCCTTTTCTTTGTGTTTGAAATGCTCCGCCGACAGAAACTTCGCGAGAAGTACGCCGTCCTGTGGATTGTCATCGGCATCGGCACTCTTCTACTTTCTGCCTTCCCTTCTCTCCTGGAGAAAGCCAGCGGGCTTATCGGCATCCAGGTGCCGGCAAACCTCCTTTTCATCATGACACTGATCCTTTTGGTGGGTGTCTGCCTTCATCTCTCCAGGGAACAGTCACAGGCTGAAGACGAGGTGCGAATCCTTTGCGAGGAACTGGCGCTGCTCAGGGCTGATCTCGCTGACATCCGGAGTCAGCTCGAGGTAAAGCCCGGCCAGGGAAGTGACCCGGGGCCTCAAAACCCATGACCCGTTGCCACTGCCGGCCGGTGGCGGCAACGGATACAAAAAAGGACGCCCAGGGGCGTCCTTTTTTGTATCCGTTGCTAGCTGAAGATGTGCTTTGCCAGCCTCGGCAGTGAATCGAATTTGCCCTTCCCGACCGACTTCAAGATCAGGGAGGCGGCGTTAAGGCGGGATGTTGTATGAAAACTCGCGGCCCGCGACGCACCCTTCCAGCCCAAGCTGCTGAAGCGCTCGGCCTGCTGCTGGAAAAACTGCCGCTCCTCGTCAAAACGCCTGCCGTCCAGTGCACGCACTGAGGAGTCCGATGCCGAGTGCCGCCGATAGAGAAATGCCAGTACGGGATCAACAATCATCGAACCGTGCTCCGCCGCTATGTCCAGCAAAAGAGCCAGATCCTGGACGACGTCCAGTCCCTCGGTGAAGCCGATACGCTTGACCGTCTCGGAGCGCCAGGCAAGTGAAGGGAAGTAAGCCCAGTCCGCGCGGACCAGGCTTGTGGCCATGACCTCTCCTTTGAGCTCAATGCGCTCACTCGTCTTGGGGGCGTAAACCTTCTTCACGGCATCGACAAGCGGAGTGCAGGCAATGCCCTGTTCGTCTATCACCTGTACGCCTGGCTGAACCACATCGGCTCTGGGATATTCCTCAAAGGCACTTACGACCACGTCAAGGTAATTCGGAAGCATGATGTCATCGGCACCCATGATGACGACGTAGGGTGCTTCGACCAGAGTCAGCGCCTTGCGGTAGTTACCGTTGGCACCAAGATTTTCCTCATTTTTCAGGTACGCTACGCGAGGGTCGGTGATCGTTGAAAACCAGCGTTCCGGTTCCGGATCCGGATACCCGTCGTCGATGACAACAAGCCGCCAGTCCTGGTTCTCCTGATTCATTACGCTGCGGGCGGCGAGCTTCATTTGATGGACATCGCCGTAGTACGGCAACATTACGTCAACGGTCATGGACCTGAGGTTCCTTCCGTGGTTTTCGCCGGCGCTCTGAAGGCCCCTGCGACGCCCAGGCAGCCAACATTTGGGCAAGGCCTGGCGCGATCATCGTCGGTTTGATTATAGGCCAGGAGGGCCGTCCCCCGGCTCCTTGGGCCCTTTGCTAGACTGTTCTTCGTTTGATCAAGCCCCGCTCGACACGACTGAGCGGGTACATTCTGAAAGCGATATTCCGCACTTTATGGAACCCCTACCGACAGCCCTTCCGCGCATCAGCGTCTGCATGGCCGCCTACAACGGCGCAAGGCATATCAGGGAGCAGATCGAATCCATTCTTGCGGAGCTGTCCTCAACCGATGAACTGGTCATCGTGGATGACTGTTCCACAGACGACACCAGGAACGTCATCCAAGGAATCGGCGACCAGCGAATCCGGTTAATCGCCGCCGCAACTAACGCCGGGTACGTGCGCACGTTTGAAAAAGCTCTTTCCGAAGCGAGCGGCGAGTACGTTTTCCTCTCGGACCAGGATGATATCTGGATTCCAGGCCGCGCCGAGCAGATGATTGCAGGCCTCCAGGACGCGGCCATGGTCGTCAGCAATTGCAAACATTTCGACGGCCCCCTCGGGCGGTTCCACCGAATCAGGCTTCGGCCCCAAGACTCCACGCACACTTTGCGTAACCTCATCGGCATCGTCGTGGGCTATCGGCTGCATTGGGGCTGCGCGATGGCATTCCGCCAGGAGATGCTGAGAAAAATCCTGCCCTTTCCCCCGCATATGAGGGAGTCCCACGACCAGTGGATTGCGATGGTGGGCATCGTCAACCGTTCGATCCGTTACTTGGAAGAGGACACCATCCTTCACCGGCTTCATGGGCAAAATCTGACCCCGCAAGGAATCCGCAGTGCGGGGAAGATCTTCGCCGCACGATGGGACTTTCTTCGAAACCTCGTCATCGCCCTGCGCAGGACCGTCTTCAACTAGCCCATGTACAACTTTTTGGGGGCATTGGAATTAATCACTGCACCCAACCCGAGCAAAGGGACGGCATCGAAATTGCTCCTGACTCCTAACGGGCGGGATGTGGCGGCAGTTGTCTCCGCATACTCCCCCACCAAAGAACTTGTAGAGAACGTGGCTTCGCTCAAGAGGTATGTCGAACACGTTATTGTTGTCGACGACGGGTCACCCACCGATGTGTCGGGAATTCTTTCGGATGTAGAGGCCACAGGCGCGAGAGTCCTCCGGCTGCCGGAAAATTGCGGTATCGCTGCCGCGCTTAATGCCGGAATGAAGCGCGCACGCGAACTATGGGAACCCGAGTGGTTAATCACCATGGATCAGGATTCCCGATTTACCGGAAACTACGTTGAGGACGCTCTCGAGGTTGCCAGGTCGTCGAGTAGCCCGCAGACGGTTGGGCTCGTTGCCCCCCAGTTCCACAACAACATCAGGATGCCGCTGCTTGGTACGGCAGACGAGCCGGAGGTCTTCGACCCAATGCAGTCAGGCACTCTCATCAAGACATCCGTGCTTGACAGGGTGGGGTATCTCGACGAGGACTTCTTTATCGACTGCGTGGATTCAGAATTCAATGCCCGCGTCAGGGAAGCCGGTTTCCGGGCTCTCGCCAGTGCAGGCAGCAACCTTGCGCATTCATTGGGGGACGCCAGGCCGCTGAAGATCCTGGGCTGGCATGCACGCATCGGCGAGAAGAAACTGAGTGTGCATTACCACTCGCCATTCCGCGTGTACTACATCACCCGAAACTCTTTCGTATTGATGCGGCGGTATGCGCTTAGCCAACCGAAATGGATCCTCCGCCGCCTTTATATGGAGCTCCAAAGCCACGCGGTGCGATTCGTTTATGGTCCCAACCGAAGGAAGCACCTTATCGGTTTCCTTTACGGTTTGAGGGACGGACTTATAAACCGCATGGGAAAAATCGATCCGCGGCTGGCCGAACGGCTTAGGTAGCCTTCAACGGGGTGCGGGGTTCATCCCGGTCACCCATCCGGTACTTTTCAAGGTTGTTCAGCCTCCGAAGACCCGGCAAAACCAGTGCGACAAAGAGCAGCGCCTCGCTGCATGCCATGCCTAGGGCTATGCCCTCCGCCCAGTTGCCTGTCCCTGCTGCCACCATGGTTCCCACCCCAAGAACAGCAGAGACGGCTGTCCACACCAAAATCAGTCTTTCGCCACCGAATGGTATGAGCAGATTCCGTGTGAAGGGCGAGGCGGCGGAGATGAAGAAGAAGGCGAGTCCATAGAAAAGACAGGTCAATTGGGTGGCCCTTACAGGGGCGCCAAAAAGGATCTCGGTTGCCCACGGTCCCAGCAGCGCCAGCAACCCGCCACCAACAGTGCCCAGGGCAGCATGGGACCAGATCGCGAGCAGATGTCTCCGGCGTTCCGAAGAGTCTCCTAGTTCAAGGACCCAGCCCTGGAAGGTGTTTCCCAACGCCATTACCGAGAAGAGGCCAAAGCGGTAAACAGTATCAGCCGAGCCGAACTGTCCTGCGGTGGCCGGATCCACGGAAGCCTGCGCGATGGGGAGCGGCGTCGCGGCGTAGGTGTTTCCGGAAGCGCCGATGCCGGCGGAAGCCATCTGCGACTTCAGTATGCCGGTCGTCGCCCGCCAGTGTGTGAAAGTATTCCGGCCGCGCGGAACGGCCCACCGCTGGAACACGAACATGCTTATTGCCACGGCCAAGACCAAAAGGACTCCGTAAAGCCAGATGAACCCGGTGGCCAGCACAACGGGTATGGCGATAAGCGTGGCAACAACCCGCGGGACCGTGTCGAACTTCGCCAGCAGGGACGGCTGACCCACCCCAATGCAGTACCAGGCTACGGACAGTCCCCCTAATGCAGTGGTCCATGACATCGCGACCGCTTCGAGTCTCAGCTCAGGGACAGCGAGGAATGCGGCGAGAAACGACACCACTGGTAAGACCACGAGGGTCAGCACCAAGCGAGTCCTGATGCTCTCGCGATAGAGCTCCGCGCGGAATGCCGGTGACGGGTTTTGCGCGATTTGAACGGGACCCTGGATGTTCCATCCCCAGCTGATCACTGTCGCTCCGAAAGTGCCGATGGTTTGGCCGGCCAGCAGGCTGGACCAGCCCACCTCACCGACCAGGCGCGCAAGAATGGGAAGCAACAAAAAGGGTGTCACTAGAGACAGCAGAGGCAGCCCTGTGAAGCCCAGCAGCCGGATAATCACGGTTTTCATAGTGGATGGACCTCAATGTTCATGAATTCGCCCCAAGGACTGCTGCAAACTCCGCTGTTCAGTTTCTTCTCCCCGCTTGTCCAAGAGCATGGCAAAATCAAATCCCGCAAGCCGTGATGCGGTAGAGTGTCGCTCCGTCCTGTGAATCCACAACCTCCGCAACACCGCTTTCTTTCAAATTATCGAGCCCTTGGTAGTCAATGGTTCGTCCTTCACCGTTGTTAACTTGGCGGTCGCCAAAATCCAAAACATATTCCGCCTCAAGATCACGAACGGCTGCACACACGGCTGTATCAACGGCAGCCATGTTGAGGTGCGCAAAGACGTACAGGGCCTCGTCCGAAACGGCGCCAAGAATGTGCGGCTGGAGGGTTTGGCGCTGGGAAAGGGCGTATGCCAGCGAACTGCCGGTCCAGGGATTACCGACCACCACAGCGTCTGGCGGCACTTCTTCCCGGACGCGCTCCAATATGGCCATCTCCCCTGAGTCCAAAAGGGGTGCATCCGAACCCATCGCATAGTTGCGCGCAGCTGACGTTTGAGCAGCGTCCAGGTTCTCCTGCTGCGTCACTGCTATAAGTGTCGAGACCGCCACGACTGCAGCAACAGAAGTCACCCCGATGGTCAGCGCGGGACTACCGTAGTCCTTGATCCGGATTCTTTTCCGGCGTGTTTTCACGAGCAGGCGCTTCAGGCCATCCCAACAGAACGCGGCACCCAGAACGGCTATGGGCAGAAGAACGATGGGGACTATCGCGGCAAGGCGTTGCGGGTCGTTGTACCAGACCCCGGTAAGGAACGTTCGGATCCGGCCAGGCCGGCCTGCTACGGCCATGAAAAACAGGATCGCGACAGCAGCATACGCGCCCAGAAGCCAATAGCGCTTGCTCCTGGCAGCCACGCCGAGCCCCACCATTGCCAGTGCCATAACTGCCCATGATTCCGGCCGGTCGATGCCTGAACTGCTGACGAAGTCCCAAATCGCGTCCGTCCATGTGGCGACCGGCGGCCATGTTGCCGCCGCTTCAGGTGGCCTGACGACCTTCCACAGCGCAACGCAAACCGCTCCCGCTGCAACGAGCAGCACCACCCTCGCGGCACCCCAGCGCCAAATTCCACTTCGGGGCGTGCAGCGGAAATTCCACTGCCACCAGCAGATGACCGCGGCAGCGGCAAGCAACGGCAAAAGTGTCAAGACGCCGCTGGGATGCGAAAGTGCCAGCCCCGGCAGCGTCGCCAGGAAGAGAAACCACATTGCGCAGGGCTGCGCGGGACCATCTGCCGAAAACCGGAACGCCTGGATGCCGAGGGCCCACACGAAGGGAAGCAGAGCCAGGGCGAGAAAGTTGGGGTAAAGGACTCCAAAGTCCACCATGAGAAGCGGATAGGCGCCGAACGCGGCGGAAAGCACGCCGGCAGCAATGACCGCAGCGGGACGGCTCCCCACAGTCACCTGCGCCAAGTAGACGCAACCGGCCGGCCAGACAACAGCCCCTACACAGACGTTAATGACATTCGCGGCCACAGGGATGCTTGCCCCAGTGAGCTGGCTCAGGAGCGAGACAAGATCGTGCCAAGCGGCGGGGTAAAAGCCTCCCCCCGTCATGTCGCCAACCGAAAAGGACGATCCCGAGCGGTGATCGAGGATGAATTGAACTGCATTCATGTGAAACACGTTGTCGAATGTCTGGGACAAGGCGTCCGGCTGGGCTATCGCGCCCATCATCCGGACGGCCACCAGTACCGCGGCGATAATCAAACCCAGGCTGACTGCCCTGCGGTAACCCACACCGGCCTTTTCCGACAGTGCGGGGATCTTCCACAACAAGGTCTTGCGTGCCGTCAGCACCACAACAAGCGCCGCTGCCGTTGCAGCCGCAAGAGCGAGAGCGGACCAATCAAGTCCGACAACTGGAGCGACTATTGCGGCGGAAGCCACAAGCGAGAGGCTCAGCGTGGGCGCTGACGCATACAAAAGGAAACCGCGGACTCCAGCCACCCAGGCCACAACAGCGCCGGGGACGAACAGCAGCGTCAAAGCAGCAAAGAACGCTGGCGCCTCCGACCACCAGGACATACAAAACCTTACTGTTGACGGCGGCTGTAGTAGGCTGCCTCGCAACTTGCCGCGGCAAGGAGGCTCCCTGACCTCAGCGATTCTACTTGACGAGCAAGGCTGAGGCCCAAAATAGCCGCAGTGCAGTGACTGGACCCGCCCGCCGTGTGGCTCTGCCGGAATAACGCCGTGCCCTCCTGGCCGCGTAGGCTAGGCACGTGAAACGTCGAGACAAGAAGATAACACAGCCAAGAATTACATCCCCGCTGGGCCTCTGCGGCATCGCCGTTTTGGCAACTGTCTTGACCACAACAGCATGCACGGCACCACCGCCCGCCGTCAGCGATGACGCGCTAAGGGGCAGCCTGGTGGGCGTCGGGAACGGCTCAATGAGTGCGCTCGTCGCTGCATGGCAGGAAGGCTGGAGGGGGCCGAACCCAGCAGTATCCGTGGCTTTCTCCCCCGACGGGGGCACAACCGGGATAGACGCCTTGGCACGGGAACAGACGCACTTCGCTACGTCGACGATGCCAGGATCTGTGGAGCTGCCAGCTTCCAGCGGACAACTCTGCGGCCCGTCCGGACCACTCATCCTTCCGGCGGCCGTGCTCCCGGTCGGCGTAGCTTACAACCTCCCCGGAATCCGGAACGTAAAACTCAACGCCGGCATCCTGTCCGGCATCCTGCTTAGAGAGATCACCCGTTGGAATGACCCGCGGATCGCCCAGGAAAATCCGGGGCTGGATCTGCCCGACATCGAAATTACACCTTTGCTGTCTGACGATGACCAGGACGTCACGGAGGCCGTGACCGAGTACCTGTCACAAGAGGCAGGCAGCGAATGGGGCTTCGGGATTTCTGCCGAGTGGCCTGAATCAGTGGATGTAAAAGCGGACACGAAGCCGATCGCAGTCGCGTCATACCTCGACGATACAGTCGGCGGGCTGGCAGTCTTTGAACGTGGCATCATCGGCTCGCGCTTTTCGACCGCCTCATTGCAATTCGATGGAACGTACCAGTCTTTCTCGCCGGACTCGGTCCTCGCCGCCATCGAAGCAGGAAATACAGCCAGTACGGCACCTGGCGCCCTAGAGCAGGAACTCGACGGCAAGGCCGGATACGCATTGGCTGTGAAGGAATACGTGGTGTTGTGCCGGGAGTACCCGCACGCGGAAATCGCGAAGCTTGTCAGCTCCTGGGGGCAAGCAATCTTCAGTGAGACTGGTCAGCGAAACGCCAACATCTTCGCCAGCGCTTTGCCACCAAACAGTAAAACGTCGGATCAAGCCAAAGAGCTGATTGCCGCAATCGTGGAGGGAACTGAGTGAGCGGATTGACGCACCCCTCGGACAGTGCACAACGAACAAGTGAGACCACCATCCACCTTCATCAAATGGAAGTCGCCGGTTCGAAGGCACAACCTGCATTGAAAAGCGGCCGAAAGCTGTTCTTCCAGCTTTTCGGACTCTTTGCGCTCCTTATTTCCCTGTGGGCTTTGGCCACACCACTTATGGCATTCCCGGACGAGCCGGCCCACACGATTAAGGCCGCTGCGGTAGTAAGGGGTCAGATAACTGTCCAGGAGGGATCGTCCTTCGGACACGGGGTCCATGTGAAGGTGCCAGCGTACATCGCCAATCTCGATGCCCAGAGATGCTACAAATTCCGGCCGGACACGTCAGCGGGATGCGCCCCGCCCATCCCCGCAAGCGATACGTACGAGACGATCGGCGTCACGACAGCTGGAACGTACAATCCCATGTACTACTGGATTGTTGGGCTGCCAAGCCTGTGGCTCAGTGGAGCTCCCGCCCTCTACACGATGCGTATCGTCAGCTCAGTCCTTACAGCAGTTTTCCTGGCGGCCGGGTTCACTGCCCTGTCAAGATTCCTCCGGCCACAGATACCGGTAGTCCTGGCCAGCGTCAGCATGACGCCCATGGTCCTGTTCCTGGGGTCTGGAATCAATCCGAACTCCCTCGAAGTTGCAGCCACAATGGCAGCCTTCTGTGGCTTCATTGTCCTTTTGGACAATGCCCACAGGCCACAGGCCATTAAGCCTGCGGTCATGACGGTCGTGGCAGCGTCAGCGATCCTCGCCAATACCCGTCAGGTGTCGCTGGTATGGCTGTTGTGCGCTCTCATTGTCGGACTGTCCTTCTACCAGCGCCGGTCGATCATCACGGCCTTCCAAAACAAGTACGTTCTCCTTGCGGTTGCGGCGACGGTTCCGGGGGTCCTGCTCGGCATCACATGGATTCTGCTGATGCTCAACGCCCCTGCTTCGGCTGGCGTTGCGCCTATTGGGATCATCAACCCCCTTCCCGGCGTACGTGCCGACCAGGGCTTCGTTACGATGCTGGACAGATTCTTCGGCTTCTTCCCCCAATACGTTGGTGTTATGGGTTGGCTGGACAGCCGCCTGCCTGATGCTGTCCAGATGTTCTGGAGCTTCCTGATTGTGGTCGCGCTCCTGTTGCCGCTGGCCGTCCGTCCATGGCGCCGCACCGCAGGATATTGGATCGCCCTTGCACTCCTGCTGATCGTCCCCGCGGTCCTCCAGGCTCAAGTAGTGGAAACCATGGGATTCATTTGGCAGGGCCGCTACAACCTTCCCCTTTTCCTGGTGCTCCTGATCGCCGCCGGGATCGCTGTCAGGCATTTGCGGATCAGCCAAACGGAGCCGGCGAAGTCAGTCGGTCGCGTAGTTCTGTTGGCCGGGGTTTTCGCCCATGGGCTGGCATTTGCATATATTCTGCGGCGCTATGTAGTGGGTATTCGCGAGCTGGCCAACTGGCAGATCATGATTACCAATCCCGGGTGGCAGCCGCCCCTCGGGTGGCTGGCGCTGTGCGTGGCTTACGTCGCCTTGGTGGCATTTGCAGCGCACTGCCTCTACGGTTACGTCTTCCCGGGCTGCGCACTCTTGAAATGGCCGTCTCGCACGTCCTCCACGAAGCGCCGGCCGGTTGCCGTGCCTGCTGAACCATTGCCAGCCAAAACCGGAGCGGAGTCCCGCTCCAGGTCGTAAAAGTTTCCCGCTGGCCCCAACTGCACGTCTCGCAGGAGGCGCTGCAGTTGGGGCATTAGGCCGTCGCGGTGCGCGCCCTGAGTTCCGAGACGACTTCGTGGACCTCGCCGTCCATAATGACTTCGCCGTGTTCAAGGAGGATTCCCCGCTCACAGACGGTAGAAACCAGGTCAAGGTCGTGGCTGACTACAAAGAGGGTCTTACCCTTGTCGGACAATTCCTTGATCTTGGCGATGCATTTCCGCTGGAATGGCTCATCGCCCACAGCCAGGATCTCATCTATGAGGAACACTTCCGGGTCAGTGTGTACCGCGATGGAGAATGCGAGCCGGAGATACATACCGGACGAGTAGAACTTGACTTCAGTGTCGATGAATTCACCAATCTCCGAGAATTCAACGATGGAATCGAACATCTCGTCGATCTGGCTCTCGCTCATGCCCAGGATCGCGCCATTAAGGTACACGTTGTCCCGGCCACTGAGGTCATGGTGGAAGCCCGCTCCCACCTCAATAAGTCCGGCGACTCGCCCGCGCGTGTGAACTGTCCCGCCGTCGGGCTGGAGAACGCCCGAGATGAGCTTGAGGAGCGTCGACTTTCCGCTGCCGTTGAGCCCTAGCAGAGCAACTGTTTCACCCTGCTGAACATCGAGGGACACGTCAGTCAGTGCCATGAATTTCTTGGACAGGTCACCCTTCCGTCCCTTGACCAGCCAGACGACAGCCTCTTTCATTGACCGGGTGTGCCGCAGGACGAACTGCTTCCGCAGTTTTTTGCAGCTGATGGCGACATCGCCTCGTGCAGTCACGTTAAAGCTCCTGTGCAAAATGGACGGCCGAGCGGCGGAAGGCCAGCTGGCCCACGAACAACACAGCGATGGAAATAAGGTAGGCGACCGGAAGCCATACGGTCATGAGGTCTGGCGGCATCGATGCAAGTCCCACCTGGTCCTCCTTCAAGGTGGGGAACCAGAATGCCCAGTGGAAAATTTCGACGGCCACAGTCATGGGGTTGAGCTGGTAAACCCAGTACCACGAGCCCATGACGTCCTGCACCATCGTCCAGACGTAGAGCACCGGGGACGCCCACGTAACCACCATGAGGATCATATCGACGATATTTTCCGAATCACGGAAGTAGACGTTGGCGGCGCTGAACAGAAGGCCAAGCCCCGTAGCAAGGACGGAAACCAGTATGAAGGCCAGGATGGCGGCGGCAAGCTGGAGGAGGGAGGGGGTCCATCCCGCAATGAGGCAAGCACCCATCAGCACTACCAGCTGAGGCAGGAAATGCGCCGCCGAAACCCACACTGTCGCAACCGGGAAGAGTTCGCGGGGCAGGTAAATTTTCCGGATAAGGTCGCGGTTGTCGACGATGGATCTTGTGGCGTTACCCAACGATTCCGTGAAAAAGTTCACCAGGACGATGCCCGCAAACAGATAGATAGCGTAGTTGGGAGTCCCCCGCTGAAGGTTGAGGAAGATCCCCAAGGCCACGAAATATATCAGGAACTGCATCAGCGGCTTGACGTAAGACCAGAGCAGTCCCAAGACCGAGCCGCGGTACCGCACCTTGATCTCTTTACGCACCAACAGCTTGAGCAGGAAGCGGTGGTCGTAAACGTCAAGCAGGCCGCGCCCCTGGCCAGGGCGAATCATATCGTTGGTGGTGCCGGCCATCTACTTTGGGTCCTCTGCCGCGTCAAAGGTCTTTTTCCACGACTCCATCGAGCTGACTTCCGAGACCGCGTTGCGGTACTGTTCGGCGAGCCGGTCCCACTCCCGGAACAGCCGCACGTGCAGGCGTGTTGCCTCCGTCAGCATTGACTTGAGCTTTTTCGGGTCGCGCTGATACCAGGACGCACCCGTTCCTTCTGCATTGGACACTACTACGCTGTCGTAGTGGGCCACCCTGAACCAGCGGTTGTCCCGGTGGGCGAGATACCCTTGGGGCCGCTCAGCACTTTCGGGTCCGGGCGCCTTGATGAGCTGCCGCGCAACTGTCTTGATGCCCCAAGGTATGAGCTCCTTCTTGCTGGGCATTCCTACGACGGTTCCTCCCATTGGCCCCCGTCCCAGCTTGGGAGCGGGAAAGTCGTCAACGTCGTCTTTCAACTGGGCGTCGGGATAGGACGCCTTAAGCGCGTTGATTTCAGGCAGCTTTGAGCCAAGCACTTCATGGAGGACGTGTGGCCCCTTAAAGAGATCCTTTAAGGCCTCGATACGACCGTGTTCCGTGAAGTACTGCATCGACACCAGATGCTTAACGTCCGACTGGACGGATTCACGCAGGACCCGCCCGCCCTTTGGATAGGGGCTGTGGATCAGGGTAGTGATCAGCCTGTTGCGTTCGTGAAAGTATGCCTGCCACCCGACGAGGTCGTCCTTGTCGAGCCATGAGACGTGCCAAACGGCGGCCCCGGGAAGAGACACCGTTGCGAACCCGGCTTCCCGCGCGCGCAACCCGTATTCGGCATCGTCCCATTTGATAAACAGCGGCAGTGACAGGCCGATTTCCCGGATTACTTCTGTGGGGATGAGGCACATCCACCACCCGTTGTAATCCACGTCTACACGCCGGTGCAGCCACGCCGTCTGGCGGAGGTTGGCGATACTAAAGTCGTGCCGCACATCCATGTCTGCGTGTGGCAGCGCGGGCACAATCCGGAAGGGGTCAACTACCTCGCCGAACGTATGGAGCACGCTGCGGTTGTAGAGGTCAAACATGTGGCCACCGACGATGGTCGGCTTTCGGCAGTGGTCGGCGAACGTCACCAGCCGGACGATGCTTTCCGGTTCCACCACAATGTCGTCATCCAACAGCAGGACATAGTCGCTGCCGTTCTCCACGGCTTCGTACATGCCCCTCGCGAAGCCACCTGATCCGCCAAGATTTGCCTGGTTGATGATCCTGAGCTTGTCGCCCAGCGCTTCCTTTACGGCTGCAAAACCATCTTCTGCCTCGACCTTTTGTGTTCCCTGGTCGACTATCAGGATCTCCTTGACGTTCTTGAGAACGTCTGGATTCTCCGCGAGGATTCGGGCGTTGTTGAGGCAAAAATCAGGTTTGTTCATTGTGGTGATCTGAAGGGTCACCTGGCCCTTGGCACTCTCGCCACCCTCAGCCTGCCATTCACCGTTTTCCAGCAGAAGTTCACCGGAACTTGCCGCCAGGTCGAACCAGTACCATCCGCCGTCGCCGAATGGCTTGAGGGTGAGGTCAAAGACCGACGTAGCGGCACCGTCGACGTGTTGTCCGGCGACGCGCTGGACTGACCCGCGTGCATTGGACTTGTAAACGGTGACCGTTCCCGTTCCTCTGGTGCTGACGACCAGGCGGATATCCCTGACGGACGTCCACCGGCGCCAATAGCTCGCCGGGAACGCGTTGAAGTATGTGCCGAAGGAAATTTGCTCCCCTGACCGGACCCGCATGGAGTGTCTGGAGAGCAGGTCCTCAAAGTGGGCTTCACGGCCGCCCGAGCTGAACATCTGCAGCTTCTCTTCCGGCAGCTTCGGCGTACGGGCCAACTCATCGTTTTCCCTCAACCGGATGCCGCTGGCGGTGCCCGCGTCCGCGTACAAAGGAACAGTGTCCGGCTGGTCCGGCGAAGGGAGAATCACCCGCTGAAGGGTCGACCAGCCCTGCGCTTCGTTCATGCGTCCACGCCTCCGCTTTCCAGCTTTGCGCCGCTTTCATAATGCGGCCGGATCTTGTTGTCGAACATGCTCAGTGCTGCGCCGATGGCCATGTGCATGTCCAGGTACTTGTACGTCCCCAGCCTGCCGCCGAACAGAACGTCCCTCTCAGCAGCCGCCAAATCGCGGTACTTGAGCAAGCGCTCCCTGTCCGCGGAAGTATTGACAGGGTAGTACGGCTCGTCGCCCTTCTCCGCAAAGCGTGAGAACTCGCGCATGATGACGGTCTTCTCCGTCTGGTAATCACGCTCGGGGTGAAAGTGGCGCGGTTCGATGACCCGGGTGTAGGGAACGTCGTCGTCGTTGTAGTTCACAACTGACGTGCCCTGGAAGTCCTCGATGTCGAGCACTTCTTCCTCGAAGTCAATAGTGCGCCAGGATAGGTCGCCCTCGGCGTAATCGAAGTAGCGGTCAACGGGTCCGGTGTACACAACCGGAATGTTGCCTACAACCTTGTTCTTGCTGTACTCGTGCGACTCGTCGAAGAAGTCCGTGTTGAGCCGTACTTCGATGTTCGGGTGTTCGGCCATCTTTTCGATCCACGCGGTGTAGCCGTTGGTGGGCAGGCCCTCGTACTTGTCATTGAAGTACCGGTTGTCGTAGTTGTAACGGACGGGCAGCCGCGAGATGATTCCGGCGGGCAGGTCCTTGGGGTCCGTCTGCCACTGCTTGCCGGTGTAATGCTTGATGAAGGCTTCATAAAGCGGGCGGCCAATCAGCTGGATGCCCTTGTCATTCAGGTTCTGCGGATCGGTGCCGGCAAGCTCGCCCGCCTGCTCCTGGATAAGCTCCCGTGCCTGGCCCGGCGTCAGGTTGGCACGGAAAAACTGGTTAATAGTGGCCAGGTTGATGGGCAGGGAATAGACCTCACCTTTGTGCACGCCGTATACCTTGTGGACGTAGTTCGTGAACGTCGTGAACCGGTTCACGTACTCCCACACGCGCTCGTTGGACGTATGGAACAGGTGTGCTCCGTAGCGGTGCACCTCGATACCGGTCTGCTCTTCTTTTTCGCTGTAGGCATTGCCGCCAATGTGGTGGCGGCGGTCGATGACAACGACCTTCAAGCCCAGCTCGGTAGCGGCCTGTTCGGCGATTGTCAGGCCAAAAAAGCCAGACCCTACGATGACAAGGTCAGCGGTCACAAATTCTCCTGGTTTGAATGCGGGCAGCGCAATGACGCGCAATGTCTGCTGCTCTAGCCTACCCGAGGCACTGCAGCGCCCGTCGAATCAGGGTTTCGGGCTACAACCCCTGGAGCAAGGCCTGAGCCTCCTGGAGTGACCGGCCCCTCCGACGGCAGGAGAAGGCGGATCTACTTCTGGAAGTTGTCCACATAGCAGATGGTGCACCGGCCGGGACCGCTACCGCTGTCTAGCGTGGATTCAAAGGCACAAAGGATCTGCACCCATGACATTGCACTGCACCCTGCTCGGCGGTCCCGAGTCGCGCCTGGCCGGGCAGCGTCTTGAGTTGTCCATCGACGCCGCCGACGGTACGGCGGGCGCCCACATCCGCGACCAGCTGGCGCGGATGTTTGGCACAGGGACCGTAACGGTCGACGGCGACGACCTGCGATCCTTACGCGTCGGCACCTTGCCGCTGGTTAACGGCGCCGTCCTCATCGACGGCGGCGGAGCACCAGTCAGCAGGAAGGAACGGCGCCGGCCCGCCGGCGAGCCGGCTCCACTCGCCCTTGCCGTTCACAGCGGCGCGGGCGCGGGAACAGTGGTACCCCTGCGGCGCGGGACCTACACCATCGGCAGGAGCAACACCCGGATAGTCATCGCGGACGCAGAGTTGTCCCGACAGCACGCCCGCCTTGTAGTCACCGAAACGGACATCATCCTCGAAGACCTGGACAGTGCGAATGGTACCTACGTGGATGGCGAAAGAACCCGGGCCGCCGCCCTCTCCACCGGTTCAACCGTCCGGTGTGGAAGCTCAACCATGTCCATCGTGTTTGCCGACATGCCGGACAAGGCGCTGAGCGACGCCGGGGCCTCCGTGCAGGAGCCTATTCCCGTCAGGGGCCGGGCGGAGTCCGGCAGCCGGGCGGTCCTCATTGCCACCGCAATTCTTCCACTGGTCGTCGGTGCAGGACTTGCGGTCTTCACGGGTATGTGGATGTTCCTGGCTTTTGCAGCCGCCTCCACCCTGGCCCTTGTGGTTCCTGTTGTATCGGGCAGGCGCCAGCGGCGGGAGCTGGGCGCTGCAATTAGAGCGGCTGTTGCCAAGGACACGGAACGGCGCCGGGCGGCCGGGCCCTCGCTCGCTACGTTGGTGCTGGCCACAGGTGGGATGCACAGCAACGCTTCAACCACTGGCGCAAGGGAAGCCGCAGCGTGGTTGCGCCTTGGCCAGGCGAAGCAGCCCGCCAATGTAAAGGTGGAGCCGGTTGGCTCCATCCGGGGAATGCCCTCATCTGAAACCGTACCGGTGGTCTTTGACCTTTCACGCCCCAAATCGGTATTTCAGGGATCCAGGAGCCTGCTGGACGGGATGATCAGAGCTATCGTCATGCAGCTGGCCGGTTATCCGAGGTGCTGTACCACACGCGTCGTCATTCACGGGCAGGCAGAGCGCCTCCTGTTGCCCGCACGTTTCCTTCCGTCCGTAACCCTCACAGCATCGGCAGCCGCTTGCCGGCGCGTGCTGGCGGAGGGCTTCAACCCCAGCGCCCCGCAGGGAGTCCTCCTGATTACTGACGCAGCAGACGGAGGCGTTTCAAGCAACGCCCTCGCGGATGAAGCGCTGGCGCGCGGGTGGCACATCCTTGAATTCCTTCCCGAGGGGACCAGGACACAAGGCATTGATGTGGAACTCCGAGAGCGCACATCGATCCTGCGGCAACCGGCCGGCGACGTCGTCTTTGTACCCGATCTCGCCCCCGAGGAGGTTTTCAGCAACTTCTGCCGCCGTCTGGCAACCTTGCCTCGGGTGAGGGACACCGGGGAACACGCTCTGCCATCCACCTGCACGCTGGATGACATACTGCCGCTCACGGCCGCCCATACGGCTGCCCGTTGGGCATTGAGCAAGAAGAACGCCGCGCTGTCGGCTCCCCTTGGACTCGGTGCGGGCGGGGCCAAAGTTGTGGATCTTCACACCGACGGCCCCCATTTGCTGATAGCAGGCACCACCGGCTCCGGAAAGTCGGAGTTGCTCCGCAGCCTTACCCTGGCGCTGGCTCTGAGCCATCCGCCCGACCGGATAAATTTCCTTTTCGTTGACTTCAAAGGCGGCTCGGGGCTTGGTCCCCTGGCCGGGCTGGTCCACTGCGTGGGGCTGCTGACCGACCTGGCCCGATACGAACTGGAGCGCACACTCATCTCGCTCCGCGCTGAAATCAGGCGTCGTGAAGAAGCCTTGGCAGGGGCAGGAGTGCCTGACATCGGCGCGTATCGGTCCAATCCTGCCTCGGAGCCCGTCGCCATCCCCCACCTGATTATCGTCATCGACGAATTCCGGATGCTGGTTGATGACGCACCGGAAGTACTCCGTGAACTGATGCGCATTGCCTCCATCGGCCGCTCCCTTGGGATCCACCTCGTCATGGCTACCCAGCGGCCGCAGGGCGCATTGACTGCGGACATCAGGGCCAATGTCACCTCCAGCATTGCCCTGCGGGTGCAGTCCGACATGGAGTCTGTTGACATCATCGGGTCCAAGGACGCCTCAGCGATCCGTGTTGACACTCCTGGACGGGCTTACCTCGCCAGGGGCACGGAACCAGTCCAGGAATTCCAGGCAGCAACCACGGGACCGCTGCATGCCCGCACCAGGCAGGATAACTCCGTCACCGTGCGGCTTGCCACGGATTACCTTCTGTCCGACCCTCCTGCCGACGCGGTGGCAGAAGCCCCGACGCCCGCGCAAGCGGCAGCACCGTTGGTCAATTTGGTGCGTGAACTTTGGGACGGCATGGGAGGAGCACCGCCGCGGGTGCCCGTTGCGGCTCCCCTGCCGGAAGACATAGAGGAACCCGCGTGGAACAGCGCCAATGCTGCCGCGTCCATGACCTCTGGCGGGACCTGGTCAATCAGGCTTGGGCTGGTGGACCTTCCGGACAGCCAAAGGCTGCAGTCGCTTGAATGGGAACCGGCCAAGAGCAGCCACTTGGCCCTGATCGGCGGACCCGAGTGCGGCGCCAACGAAGCCTTGGACGCAGCCGTTCGCGGTCTGCTTCGCCATCCACAGGAGGCGCACTTGTACTTCCTGGACGGTGCTGGAAGTTTCCATTACCTGTCCTCCCACGCCAGAATCGGTGCCCACACCGGTGTGCAGGAGCTTCGGCGTGCGGTTCGGGTACTGGAACGCTTAACCGGTGAAGTTACCCGGCGGCTTAACCAGCCGGGCGGGCGCTCTGTGCCGCTGATTGTGGTGATCTCCGGGTGGGGCTCCTGGCTGTCGGCGTTCCGGTCGGGTCCATTGGCATGGGGCGAAGACCTCGTCCAGGACCTTGTCCGGGACGGCGCCCGGGCCGGGATAACACTCATCATTTCCGGAGACCGGGAGCTTGTCACCGCCAGGTTCAGCGGGGCGATCCCAAACCGGCTCTACTTCCCTGCCGGTTCCAACCCCGACAGCCGGGCAGCCTGGCCGCGGATGCCTTCCACAGCAGCTGTCAAAGGAAGAGCCGTGGCGTTCGGTCCCGTTGCCGAAGACGGTGCTGCCGTATGCCAGCTGTACCGCACAGCACCCGACAGTTCCTGGCGCAGTGACCCTGCCGGAAGCCCGCCGCAGCAGCTGGTTACGCTTCCTCCCTTTCGGGTGGAAGCGCTGCCGTCGGTGGTGACGGCTGGCGATATCCTTTCCATGCTGGCGGACCCGACTGTTTCCCATGGGCCCGGCTCCGTTCCTTCGGGGCCCCGGCTTCCGGGCATCCTCATCGGAGTTGGCGGTGACGAGTTGTCCCCCGCTTCTTTCCGGATTCCACCAAGCGGCGTGGTGGCCGTCCTTGGAGGTCCGGGCAGTGGCAAGACCAACGTCCTGAAGGCGTTGCAGGTTTTGAATCCGGCCCACCGCTGGCTATACCCCGACGCCGGGGCCGACGCCCTTGCATATTGGAAGGGCCTGCTGCTGCAGGTGCAGGGCAGTCAGCTGCCCAGGGACACAGTGCTCCTGGCCGACGACGCGGACCTTATGTCCCCCGGCGCGATGCAATGCCTGTCCGAACTGCAGGCCCTGGGCCAGCCGATGGTCCTGACGGCGAACTACAGTCCGCTGATCCTTCAGCGCGTTCCGCTGATCATGCAGTCCCGCGCTGCCGGAACGGGGCTGCTGTTGTCCCCGCGGTCCATATCCGACGGGGACGTCTTCGGCGTCCGCTTCGAGGTCGAACCGAATCCATCCCCGGGCAGGGGTGTGCTCATTTCCGGCGGACGTACATGCCCAATCCAGGTGGGATGGGCTGCTGCAGAGGACTACAGGGCGGGCGGTGCACTTCCCGTGCGCGAGGCATAACTGATCACCTTGCTGTGGAACAGGAGCACGATGGCGGCTACCGCGGGCAGCAGCATCGCCAACCCGGCCACCACCAGGCCGCCGCTGAGTGTAGGAAATCCGATGGTCAGAACGAACAACTGCGCCACGAGGGCGGCGGCCCGGGTCCAGCGGTATCCCCTGTATAGGAAAACAGCCACCGCATACAGCCACGCAGCGAAGGCGAGCAGCAGTCCCAGCGTAAATACCGCTCCCCCGAACGACAGTACAGGGCTTCCGTTCAGCAGTTGGTAGCCGTACCAGCCGGCGGCCACAAGGAGCGCTGTAGCCTCGGCGGCGACGATCAGCGCTATGACCACTGCTGCAGGCGGCGGTGCAACGGGCGCTGCCCCTGCGTTGCCGCGCGGCCCCGGACGCGGCTCGTCCGACGGTGAAGGGGACGCTGGGGGGTTTACCGGGGGTCTTGACACACTGGCACCCTACCGGACATAGTCGGACAGTGGTGAGGGCCAGTGCCGCCAGTGTGATGTATCGCTCAGCGTTACGGGGATATCAAGCGTTATTACCCCTTGTTTACACAGCGTTAACATGACAGGCTTGATTCAGATGACCAACGGGGCCCTGCCGGGCCCTTTTCCTTTGTAGCTCCTAGTGAATAATTTCACAAAGAGCACTTCCCAGAAATGGAGCAACTGATCAGCATGGATTGGCGTAACCGCGCAGCGTGCCTCGAGAAGGACCCGGAACTGTTCTTCCCCGTCGGGAATACAGGGCCCGCCCTCCTCCAGATCGAGGAAGCCAAAAGTGTATGCCGCCGGTGCCCGGTAGTGGACACCTGCCTGCAGTGGGCTCTCGAGTCAGGCCAGGATGCCGGCGTCTGGGGCGGCATGAGCGAAGATGAGCGCCGCGCCCTGAAGCGCCGTGCAGCCCGCGCCCGCCGCGCTTCCTGATCGCCCAAAACGCAGAAAGCCCCGGCCGCAACCTGAGAGGTTGCGACCGGGGCTTTTCCCTTTAACCCTTGGGCTCAGCCAGAAGTGTGGCAATGGCCGCGGAGCCGCCCGCTACTTGCCTGCCAGGCTGAGCCGGATCTGTACCGCCGTGCCGCCGCCGTCACGGGGCTTCCACTGGATTGTCCCCCCAAGTTCACTCGTGACAAGGGTCCGCACGATCTGCAGGCCAAGCCCTTCAACGTGGGGGGTGTCGGGCAGCCCCACGCCGTCGTCGGCAATGGTCACTGTCAGTTCTTCACCCTCGTCTGCCTCCGACCGGTCAGCGATAAGCGACACGGTTCCGGCCCTGCCCTCAAGCCCGTGCTCCACGGCATTGGTGACCAGTTCATTGATGACGAGTGCCAGCGGCGTGGCCAGGTCACTGGGCAGCTCTCCAAAGGTCCCGGACCTTTCAGTCCTTACCTGCTGGGAGGGCGAGGCAACCTCGGCGGACAGCCGGAACTGGCGTCCGATCAGCTCGTCGAAATCAACGCTCTGCGTCAAGCCCTGCGACAGGGTCTCATGGACGAGGGCGATGGTGGCAACGCGTCGCATCGCCTGTTCCAGTCCCTGCTTGGCTTCTTCGCTCACCATGCGGCGGGACTGCATCCGGAGCAGCGCCGCAACGGTCTGGAGGTTGTTCTTCACCCGGTGGTGGATTTCCCGGATAGTGGCATCCTTGGTGACCAGCTCCATTTCACGCCGCCGCAGTTCAGAGACGTCGCGGCAAAGGACCAGCGCGCCAAAGCGCTGCTGCTCGTCACGAAGCGGGATAGCGCGCAGCGACAGGCTGACGCCCCTGGACTCAATTTCACTGCGCCACGGCATGCGGCCAGTAACCACTAAAGGCAGCGTCTCGTCCACCATGCGCCGGTCCTTCAGCAGGCTGGCAGTCACCTCAGCGAGCGACCGGCCCTCCAGTGACTCCCCATCCCCCAGGCGCCGGAATGCCGAGACACCGTTGGGGCTCGCGTATTGCACTATGCCTTCGGCATCGAGCCGTATCAGCCCGTCTCCCACACGCGGCGCGCCCCGCCGCGACCCGGTGGGCGAGGCAAAGTCCGGCCACAGCCCAAGCGTCCCCATGCGCAGGAGGTCATAGGCACACTGGCGGTAGGTCAGCTCAAGGCGGGACGGCATGCGGGAACTGGACAGGTCCATATGCGTGGTGACCACGGCAAGCGTCCGGCCATTACGGACCATGGGTACGGCCTCAACACGGAGGGCCATGTCGCTGCTCCAGTTGGTTTCGCTGGAACGCTCAATGGAGCGGCTGTTCCATGCCTTGTCCACGAGCGGCTGCAGGTCCGACCGGATTCCCTCGCCCACGAAGTCGCCGTGGAAGACCGTGTGCGTGGTGGAAGGCCTGACGTGTGCCAGCGCAACGTACCCATGGTCCGGGTGGGGGAACCACAGCGCCAGGTCGGCGAACGCCAGGTCCGCAACCATCTGCCAGTCCCCCACCAAAAGGTGCAGCCATTCGGCATCACCAGGCCCGAAATCAGCGTGTTCCCTGATGGGGTCCGTAAAGATTGCCACTGCACCTCCAATTACGACGCCGTACTTGCTAGCGCCGGACGATTGACCTCAAGAGCCTCAATGCTACCGACAGGGATGCCATATCGTCGGTTTCAAGCGAATTGACCTCATCGAACATGCTCTTCGCCCGGCCCAGCTGCTCCGCATTCTGGGCCTCCCAATCCTTCAGCCGGGCTTCCGGCGAATCAGCCGCCGTGGTGGCGTCAAGCACCGCCGTCGTTATATCCGAAACCGTGGAGTACAGGTCATCGCGGAGGGCTGCCCGGGCCAAAGCCTGCCACCGGTCCTGCCGCGGCAGGCTGCTGATCCGCTCAAGGAGGGAATCAGCGTGGAAGCGGTTGAAGACCGTGTAGTAAACGGCCGCAATCTCCTCCACAGGGTCCTTCCGGACCCGGGCGATCTTGGCAATGTCCAAAAGGACGAAACTCTCGAAAAGTTCTGCCCAGCGCAGGGCGAGTCCTTCCGGAAGTTCCCACTCACGCGCCGTTTCCAGCCAGCCTGCCACGCGAGCCCGGTCGTCGCCGCGCAGGTAGTCCAGAAGCCGTGCGCGCATCGGGTCCATCAGGGGCTTGAACTCGGACACCACATCCGCAATGGGCCGCGAAACAGTGCCCTGAGTCAGGAGCCACCGGACCGCGCGGTCAAGCAGCCGGCGGACATCGAGGTGCACAGTGCTCCAGTGCTCGGTCGGGAACGACGCCGGCAGGCTGTTGAGCTCCCCCACCATGGTGTCCAGCTCGTAAATCTCCCGCAGGGCCACGAATGCCTTGGCCACAGCCACCTCACTCGCCGACGTTTCCTCCATGACACGGAACGCGAAGGTGATACCGCCGAGGTTGATCATGTCGTTGGCCACCACGGTGGCGATGATCTCGCGGCGCAGCGGGTGGGTATCCAGTTCCGCGTCGAAGCGCTCGCGCAGCTGCTGCGGGAAGTAGTCCCGCAGAGTCTTCCTGAACCAGGGGTCATCAGCAAGGTCGCTGTCGCGCAGCGCGGACGTCAGTTCGATCTTGGCGTAGGCGGCCAGCACCGACAGCTCGGGCGAGGTCAAACCCTGCCCCTGCTGCAGCCGCTCCCGCAGCACTTCGGTTGAAGGCAGCGCTTCGAGCTCCCGGTTCAGGTCGGCTGACTTCTCCAGCCAGTCCATCAGCCGCTCATAGCTGGGGCTCCACTCGGCTACCTTTGTCCGGTCGTTGAGCAGCAGGATGTTCTGGTCGATGTTGTCTTCGAGCACCAGACGACCCACCTCATCGGTCATCGATGCGAGGAACCCGGCCCGTTCTTCCGCCGAAAGCTTTCCGGCGGCCACCATCCGGTCGACGAAGATCTTGATGTTGACCTCATGGTCGGAGCAGTCGACGCCGGCTGAGTTGTCAATGGCGTCCGTGTTCAGGATGACACCCTGAAGCGCCGCTTCAATACGGCCGCGTTGCGTCATGCCGAGGTTCCCGCCTTCACCCACCACCTTCACGCGCAGATCCCGGCCGTCAACGCGGATGGCGTCGTTGGCCTTATCCCCCACGGAGGCGTTCGATTCGATGCTGGCCTTGACGTAGGTTCCGATGCCGCCGTTGTACAGGAGGTCGGCAGGGGCGAGGAGGATCGCCCGCAGCAGCTCAGGCGGGCTGAGTTCCGTCGTCTCTGCAGGAAGCCCCAGGGACGTCCGCACCTGCGGTGACACCGGTATTGACTTGGCCTGCCGGGCAAAGACCCCGCCGCCCTCGCTGATCAGGGACTTGTCGTAGTCATCCCAGGAAGACCTCGGCAGCTCAAACAACCGCTGCCGCTCCACGAACGACGCCTCCTCATCGGGGTTGGGGTCGAGGAAGACGTGCCGGTGGTCGAAGGCCGCGACGAGGCGGATATGCCTGGAGAGGAGCATGCCGTTGCCGAATACATCGCCTGACATATCTCCGACGCCCACCACCGTGAACGGTTGCGTTTGCGTATCCAAATCGAGTTCGCTGAAGTGCCGCTTTACTGATTCCCAGGCACCCCGCGCCGTGATGCCCATCGCCTTGTGGTCATAACCCACGGATCCGCCGGAAGCGAAGGCATCGCCCAGCCAGAAGCCGTATTCGGCGGACAGTCCGTTGGCGATGTCGGAGAAGGTCGCGGTTCCCTTATCCGCGGCCACTACCAGGTAGGAATCATCGTCGTCGTGCCTGACAAGGTTCGACGGCGGGACCAGCCGTTCGCTGTCGCCTTCCGTCACGAGGTTGTCGGTCAGGTCAAGCAGGCCGCGGATAAACGTCTTGTAGCTTTCGACGCCCTCAGCCATCCACGCGGAACGGTCCACTGCGGGGTCCGGAAGGCGCTTGGCGAAGAAACCACCCTTCGCTCCGGTCGGCACGATGACCGCGTTCTTGACGGTCTGCGCCTTGACGAGGCCAAGGACTTCGGTGCGGAAGTCCTCCCGGCGGTCCGACCATCGCAGTCCACCACGGGCCACCTTGCCGAACCGAAGGTGGACACCTTCGACCCGGGGAGAGTAGACCCAGATCTCGAACATCGGACGCGGGAAGGGCAGGCCCTCGATCCTGGCCGGGTCGAGTTTGAAACTCAGGTGTGGCTTGTTCTGGTAGTAGTTGGTCCGGAGCGTCGCTTCGATCAGGTTAACGAACGTGCGCAGGACCCTGTCGGCGTCGAGCGTGGCGACCTTCTCAATCGAAGCCGCCAAGTCCTGCCGCACGGACTCCTGCGCGGCCAGCCGCTCGTCGTCGCTCAGGGCAGGATCAAAGCGGGCCGCGAAGAGGGCGCTCAGGCCCCTGGTGACGTCCGCATTCGCAAGCAGGGTGTCGGCCATGAAACCGAAGGAGTTGCTATTTCCCATCTGGCGCATGTACCGCGCGTAGGCCCGGAGCACGGTAATTTGCCGCCACTGCAGGCCTTCCCGGAGGACGAGCCGGTCGAACGCGTCCGATTCAGCTGCGCCTGTCACCGCTGCACCGAATGAATCGGCAAGCAGCTCGCCGGTGGAAACCGGATCCACACCCGCGGGGTATTTCAGCCCGAGATCGTACAGGAAGAAGTCTCGGCGGTCCGCTGTCTCAATTTCGAAGGGCCGCTCGTCCAGTACCTCCAGCCCCAGGTTATGGAAGAAGGGCAGAATCTGGCTGAGGCTTTTCGGCTCCAGCATGTACAGCTTCACGCGCGCATCTTCCTCGAGCGTTGCGCCTGCACCTTCCGGGAGGTAAACGTGGACGCCGGGCCGCTCCTGGCGTGCGCCTACCGCCCGTTCCGCCGCCGCCCCGTACTTCTCGAAGCGCGCAATGTCCTCCAGGGCGTCTTCCACCTCGTAGTCCACGCGGTAGCCCGCGGGGAATGCTTCGGCCCAGATAGCGGCCAGTTCCTTGGCTTCCACCGGGTCCCGGCCCTCGCGCAGGACCTCGGCGATGCCTTCGCTCCAGGAACGGGCGGCACGGACAAGCCGCTTCTCCAGTTCCTCGGTGTTGACGTGGCTGAAGTCGGCATTCTTCGGCAGACGGATGCGGAAGAACAACCGGGCCAGTGCCGACTCCGTCATGCGTGCCTCATAGTCAATGGACACCGCCTGGAACGTCTCGCGAAGTTCCTGCTCGATACGAAGCCGCACGTTGGTGGTGTAGCGGTCCCTGGGAAGGTAGACGACGGCTGACATAAAACGGCCGTAGATGTCCGGCCGGAGGAAGAGCCTGGTCCGGCGCCGCTCCTGCAGTTTCTGGATGCCAAGGGCGGTGGCGGCCAGATCGGGGACTTCGATCTGGAACAACTCATCACGGGGGTATGTTTCCAAAATTCCCAGCAGGTCCTTGCCGGAGTGGGAATCGGGCGGGAAACCAGCGCTTCGGAGTACGGCGTCCACTTTTTCCCGGACAATCGGAATGTTGCGGACCGATCCGGTATAGGCGCTCGTGGCAAAGAGTCCGATGAAGCGGCGCTCACCGTTGACGTTGCCGGCAGCGTCAAAACTTTTGACCCCGATGTAGTCGAGGTAGGCCGAGCGGTGGACCGTGGAACGCGAGTTCGCCTTCGTGATGACCAGTGCCCGCTTTTCCCGCGCCTTTTTCCGGCCGGTGTCGGTCAGGTGCTGGATATGCGGCGAGTCGGCGACCGCCCGCAGGAGGCCCAGCCCGCTGTCTTCGCGGAGTTCCAGGACATCTTCGCCATCCACGTTCACCAGGTCGTATTCCCGGTATCCAAGGAAAGTGAAGTTCCCGTCATCCAGCCAGCGCAGGAGGTCCTTCGCCTGCCGCAGCTCCGCAATCTGTGCCGGGTTTGCTACCTGGTCAAGGCTCTCGGAGATCTGCCGGGCCTTCTGGCGCATTTTCGGCCAATCCTCGACGGCGGCGCGGACGTCATTGAGGACACGCTTAAGTCCCTCAAGCAGGGAATCCTTCGCGTCGTCAGAGATGCGGTTGATTTCGACGGCGATCCAGGACTCCATGTGCGAGGCATGCTCGCCCTGCGCAATGAGGTGGGACAGGCTGGGCATTGCCGCGGTGTCACCGCTGGAAATTCCAATGTGCGCGGGAACCCGGTTGATTTTGACCAGCTCGCCGCTTTCCCTGTCGCGGGTGGCAACGAAGAGCGGGTGAACCACAAGTTTGATGGCGGCGTGCTGACGGACGAGTTCTGCGTTGACTGAGTCAACCAGGAACGGCATGTCGTCCGTGACCACGAAGACCACGCTGCTGTCTTCCTCATCCACAACGCTGATTTTCGCCTGGCCGGGCTGCCGCACTGTTGCGACCTCACGGTGGTTGCCCGCCCGTGCCACCAGCACTTCCCGGGGGTAGCTCCTGGCATCCTCCTCGGCCAAATGCTGGTAGTAGTCCCCAATAAAGCCTTCCAGGCCTTCAATCGAAAGGGGCTGATCCTCCACGCTGGATCCAGACGACATCGACACACGCCTCCATCACAAGATATTTGCTGCACCATTGCAGCTCTTATGGCGAGCCTAGCCCTTTGACCTGCGCCCTGCTGTGGAAGAAAAGACAGAGGATTTCACTTTTTGCTGGTCAGGTGCACAAACAAGACTGCGAACTGCACGGCGCAACGCAGACTCGGGAGCAATTTCCAACAACAGCGAGCCCGCAAGCAGGGCTGCATCCGCAGCTGCCGGGTCGTACGGCAGGAAGGTTTCGATGCCGGAGGCAGGACCGTATCTTTCCCAGGCATCCTGCAACTGCCGCTCCGGACTCCGTCCCACCGACGAAGCACGAACCTTGTTCATGACCACCAACGGGGACGCCTGGGGAACGGCGGCTTCCAACTCAGCGAGGCCACGTACCAGGCGGGGAACTCCCACAGGGTCGGCGGCCCCGACCGCGTAGATGGTGTCGGCAAGCTCAAGCGGACGCAGCGTGGCGGCATTCCGGCGTGGCGCCATAGTGTCGAAGCTCAATTCTTCATCTGCTTCCAGGCAAAACCCGGTATCAACAACAATGACGTCGGCGATTTGCCGTGCCCGCTCCAGGACAAGGGCAAGGGCGGGCGCCCGGAGCTCGGTCCACCGGTCCGCGCGGGTAATGCCGGTGAGGACTGTGAACGTCCCCGACTTCGTAGCCACCGGGGTTGCAACTTTTTGAAGGGCGGAAGCATCCAGGGCGCCCTGGTCCGCCAGCCGGCATGCCTGCGCAAGGCCGGCTGATTCATCCAGCAGACCGAGAACGGCGGCTATGCTGGCGCCATAACTGTCCGCATCAACGAGGAGAACCTGTTTTCCGTCGGCCGCCATCTCGCCGGCGATGTTGGCCGCAACGGTTGTACGTCCCGGCGATCCAACCGGCCCCCAGACCGCAATGATTCTTCCCGCACCTGGCCCGTCCGGGACCGCCGCCGGCTCCGCCTGGACCGTGCCCAGGGCAGCACCTGTGTCAGCAAGCGAACTCCAGGTCGCCGAACGACGACCTGCCCCCGTCAATTGCTCCACCGCATCCGCGATCCGGTCGGACAGTTCGGCGGACTCCACCCCGGTCAGCGCAGAGGCCACCCCAATTTTTCGCAGCCGTGCTGCTTCGTCGGCGTTGTCCGTCAACGCGATAATGGCCACTCCCACCGCTCCCAGCCTGTCAACCAGGGAGGCTGTCAGCCCCTCGGAGCCATCAGCCACGACGGCGGCCCGGGCAAGTCCGCTTTGGCACGCCGCTAAGAGCTCCGGCAGTTCCGCGCACCTCCTGACGACAGTGACAGGACCATGCAGCCGTTCAAGTCCGCCCACCAGATCCTCCCGGCTCTGGCCAACGGTGACTACCGGAATGTTCATCGGGAGCCGCCGCCCGGATTCCAGACAACCGAAATCTTTGCTTCGTTGGCCTGGGCGCCGAGCAAGGCAGGCATTTGGCTGTCCTCCACGAGGACCATCAGGACGGTGGTCTTAGTGGATCCCAAAGCCGTGGAACCAGCTGTCACTTCCGCGATTTCAGCGCCGGAAAGGAGAAGCTTGGGTTCACTGTAACCATTTTTGGCGTCGGGCTGTGCAACCCAGACGTCCACCCTGGCGCCCTCGACTGCCTGCGACGGAAGCGTTTCGTCAATGGTCAGCGCCACCGGTTTGCGGTCCAGCTGGTCCACTTCCCCAAGGCTCGCCCGGGGTACCAGCTGGTCCTTGGCGATCCGCTGTACGGCAACCACGCCCTCGGGCAGGCCGGACTCCACAGGAATGTAATGTTGCTCGGTTTCGCCGAGGCGCACTTTAGCCCGGACCACGTTCTCGCCGGTCAAGGCCTCGCCCACGCCGATGCCGTCCCGCGCCGCGTAAACCTCCGTGGTCCGGTCCGCACTGTTGACCAGGAAGACGACGCCGGCAACGGAGACCAGGACCAGGAGAATGCCCATCAGCAGGCGCGGGTCCCGCCAGGATGGACGCTTGAGGCGTGCCGCCGTGGCAGACGAATCAGGAACCATTCCGCTTCTCCCCCTATTTGCGCCGGCGCACTGTGGCCGGACAATTTATTGTTGCGGCAAGGGAGCTGGAACGAAAGCCCATAAAGCAAACAAGGCCAATCTGTGGATAACAGCAGCAAAACGGCTCATCTGATGGCAAAATGAATGCATGCCCAGGTTTCTTACGCTCGCGGATGTCGCAGAGCAGCTCCAGATCAATTCGCCTGCCGCTTATGCACTGGTGCGAAGCGGGGAGCTCAAGGCTATCCAGGTCGGTGGCCGGGGGCAGTGGCGGGTCGAAGAGAAAATGCTGGAGCAGTACATTGAGGAACGCTATGCCGAGGCCAGCCGGATGATCCAGGAGTCCAAATCACGGTCCGTCTGACCATTCCACTTGCGCCCTAATTTCGGGCAGCGCGGCTGAAAGTCCTCGCCGCTAGATGTCATGGGTCCGCCGCGACCTTACAGCCGCCAATGCCGGAAACGGGACGGTAGAAACCTGGCTGACCTGGCTACTGCGGCGGGCCTCCCCGGCAGCAACAACCGCCAGGTCAATGAAGTCCTTCCCCACCCTGTCGATGACTCCCTCCATACGGACACTGCCGGCACCGTTTCCCAGTGTGACCGAAAGTTCCGTGCGGTCCCTGGCAAGGGCGCGTAAGGAATGCGCGAGTCCTATCGCACGGCGCACCGGCGAAGCCTCGGGTTGGGACCACCTCCCCAGACCCACGTAGCGGAGCGCCGCAGCGTAAGGAATGAGAACCTGGTGGTGGTCTTCGTCCAGCACCATTGCGTCCGCACCGGCATGGGACAGCGTGCCGTGAAATACCTCCCCACAGGCAAGATGGACACCCAGGCGGCAGCCGAGAGCTCCGCGGAGCCTGTCCGCGAATTCTACATTCACCATGTCGATTCTGGTGCGCTCGTTGATCTCAGCATCGAGAGACAGCCTGTCCGCTTCCGCGAACTGGCTTTCCATGTCGTTAAAGAGGGAATCCCAGCGCATCCGGTCAGCGTAGGACTCCACCGCGGGCTGGTCAACCCGGATTTTCATTCTCTCCACCGTCTAGACAAGAGCAGCAAGACGAGCGCAAACTGAAGCAGACATAAGCAAACTACATCAAACTGCATCAAAGAGGCTTGAAATGCGTAATCGTAAAGACACGGGGATCGGTGCTGACGCCACCGCAGCGGCGGGCCTGCTGGTGTTGGCCTTCACGCTGGTCCTTGTTGGAGCAGGACTTCTTGGCCAGTGGCAGGACTCGGCCGCCCGCCACCAGCGCCCTGAGGTGGAGGACGTGCTGGGCGCCGCCGCGGCCGCTGCCGGGGCAGTCCTCCTGCTCTGGTGGTTTGCGTCCCTTGCATGTGCTGCTGCCGGCGTGCTGCTGGAGAAACTCGGCAAGGCCAGGGCAGCCGCAGTGACCCGAAAAATGTCGCCCGCTTTTATGCAGCGCTTGGTTGTTGCAGCGGTTTCCCTTCAGCTTTTGTCCGGCGGTGTTGCCGCACACGCCGCAGTTCCGGCACCGGGTCCACAGTGGACTCCGACGCAAGGCCAGGAGTCCTCTGCGCCGGCGGCCTCGGGACCGGACCGGGCCGCGCCGGCAACGGGCGAACAGGAAGCAGCTCCGCCTCCGGACAACGCCAGTAAGCCCTCCGTGCCTGCAAGCCCAGGCAGTGAACCCGGTGCGGCCGTGCCCGTGACCGGTGGCTCCGGGCCGCAACCAACGTCCGACCCTTCGCCGGCCCCTCTCCCTCCCGCCGCAGACCAGCTCCCGGTAAACAACCAGGCCCCGGTACCCGGGCAAACTGAGCCCATACTTCCGGCTCCATCAACAATTCAACCGCGCTGGCAACCATCGGCTCCGATCGTTGAGCCCGGGTTGCTGACCGCACCTGACGTGCGCAGTGACGCCGGCATCCATCAGGGGATAGGCCGGTACAGCGGGCCGGTAGCCGTCCTTGCCGGAGACAGTCTGTGGGACATCGTAGCGGATCAGTTGGGGCCCGGTGCCTCGGACGTGGACATAGCTCTTGAGTGGCCGCGGTGGTACGAAGCCAACAAGACCCTCCTTGGCCAGAACCCGGACGTACTTCTTCCCGGGCAAATCCTGGTGCCTCCTACGCCCGCGTAGCCACCCGCATCACCACCGGCGGGCATCCGGCCTTCCGGGCACAACCATAAAAAGGGGAAACCAATGTCTGCAGTGACGCCAATCCGGGCAGCCCAGGAGGGCTCCGACAGGGAAACCGGAAGAGACCGGGAGGCCGCCACACTTCGGAACCCGGCGCTGGACCAGGGGCGGGCAGGCCTATATCGCCCAGGAACCCAGCCCCCGCTGCGGTCCGTCGACGAGACTGCCGAACTGCGCGCGATCACCCGCGGCACCGTGCAGGCAGCCATGGAGGTGCTGGCCGGAATCCGGCCTATCCACCAGCTGGCACGGCGGCTCGATCCACGATGCCTGGGGAATCTGCAGCACCGGGCGTCCCTGATCAGGCGGGAGCTCACCCGTACGGGGAATCCCGCACTGGCCCGGCTGCACAGGAATTCCACGGTCCGCTCAGTCCGTGTCTGCGCGGTGGCGGATGGCATCTACGAAGCCAGCGCCGTTGTGGTGGACGACGTCCGTGCCCGTGCCGTCGCCATCAGGCTGGAGCGCAGCAAGCATGTCTGGAGGGTGACTGAACTTGTCATCGGCTGACCCACGCAAAGAGGCAGGGCCGGGAAAGTGCTTCCCGCCCTGCCTCTGGCTGCTTTCCGTGCGGCTGACTGGTTTAAGGCGCCGCCGTCAGCGCCGCTTCTTCTTGGCCGAACGCCTGGCCGCATCCTGGGCTGCCGCCTTGGCCGGATTTCCCGAACGTCCCGACTGCCTGGTCTCCACGCGGGTCTGGGTCTCGCCGCTTTCGCTGGGAGCGGTGTACTGCAGCTGGGCAGGCCTTTCCGGCGCTTCCAGGCCGGCCGCGCGGACCTGGGGCTCCACGTGCTCCGTGTGCCCGCCGGCAGCATCGGGTACCACCACGTCCTGGGCAGGGGTGACTTCCACTTCCAGGTTGAACAGGAACCCCACGCTTTCCTCGCGGATGGCCTCCATCATGCCCTGGAACAGGACGAAGCCCTCACGCTGGTATTCCACGAGCGGATCGCGCTGGGCCATGGCCCGCAGCCCGATTCCTTCCTTAAGATAGTCCATCTCATAGAGGTGTTCCTGCCATTTGCGTCCAATCACGGACAGGACCACACGGCGCTCCAGCTCGCGCATGCTTTCCGAACCGATGGCTTCCTCCCGCGCCTGGTACACCAGGCGGGCATCGGACAGCAGCTCTTCCTTGAGGAACTCAACGGTCAACCGTGATTTGCCGCCCGCCTCTTCAATGATGTCCTCGGCGGTGACGCTTACCGGGTAGAGCGTCTTCAGGTTGGTCCACAGCTGGTTGAAGTCCCAATCGTCGCCGTTACCCTCCGCGGTTGCGTCATCGATCAGCGCCGAGATGGTGTCCTCCACGAAGAACTGCACCTTTTCGTGCAGGTCGTCACCTTCCAGGATCCGCCGCCGGTCACTGTAGATGGCCTCGCGCTGGCGGTTCAGGACGTCGTCGTACTTCAGCACGTTCTTCCGCTGCTCGGCATTCCGGCCTTCCACCTGTCCCTGGGCGGAAGCGATAGCGCGCGAGACCAGTTTGGACTCCAGCGCAACGTCGTCCGGAACCGAGCTGTTCATCAGGCGTTCGGCGGCACCGGAGTTAAAAAGCCGCATAAGGTCATCAGTCAGCGACAGGTAGAAGCGGGACTCCCCGGGGTCGCCCTGGCGTCCGGAACGGCCGCGGAGCTGGTTGTCGATCCGGCGGGATTCGTGCCGTTCGGTTCCCAGGACGTAAAGGCCGCCCAGGTTCAGAACTTCCTCGTGTTCGTCCTTAACCGACTGCTTGGCTGCGTCGAGGGCTGCGGGCCAGGCGGACTCGTACTCCTCGGAGTTCTCCTCGGGATCCAGCCCCCGCTTTGCCAGTTCGGCGACGGCGGTGAATTCCGCGTTGCCGCCCAGCATGATGTCGGTACCGCGGCCGGCCATGTTGGTCGCCACGGTGACGGCACCCTTCCGGCCGGCCTGGGCAACGAT
>NZ_JARHXQ010000164.1:0-6982 GCF_029222765.1 Arthrobacter sp. Cr_A7
CGTTGACCCACAGCAGCCGTGTGCTGGGAAGGTCAGGCGGCCACCCTGCGGCGGCGGAGCTGGAGAACCAGGCCAACGAGGCACAGCAGGACGCCCGCAACCCCCACGGACACGAACCCGCCGGACGGACCCATGCCGTCGATGAAGATCCCGGCGAGCGGCGCGCCCAGGGCAACTCCGGCGGTCAGCGCCGAGCCATACCAGCCCATGGCCTCCCCGCGGCGCTCCTCGGATACCAGGTCCGCCACTTTCTCGGAGGCTGAGGAGAGCACCGGAGCACACAGAAGTCCCGGCAGGATCGAGAACAGGGCCAGTGTCCAGGTGTCGTGGGCGAATCCCATGGGGATGGTCAGCGCCGCCATGCCGAGCAGCAGGACAATAGGAGCGACGGGCCGATGCATGGCGCCGTAGACAAGCCCGCCCACCACTGACGCGGCGCACCAGAACAGGAAGACAATGCCGATTTCGCTCTGGCGGCCGCCGGTTTCCAGGGCTGCCACGATACCCACGTCGGTGCCGCTGAGCACCATTCCGGCGCCTGCCGCCACGGCAAAAAGCGCGGCCACGGTGGCGGTGAACCAGGCGAAGTTTCGGGCCACCTTGCTGCGGAGTCCGGGCGTCGCCGTGGCTCCGGCCGGTACCAGCTCGGCAGCCGCCTCCTGCACGTGGGCCGGGGCGGAGGACACGACGGCGACTTCCGCGGCATGGCGCTGGTCAGCGGCACACTCCGCGCTCTGTTCGGGGCTGCGGGTGGGCGGATTGAACCAGATCAGGAAGAGCCCGGCCAGTGATGTGGAGACGCCCACCACCGTCAAGCCGGCGGTGGTGTAGCCGCTTGTGGCGACCACCGCGCCCGCGGCCGGGCCGATCATGAACACCATCTCGGTGGTGATGGCGTCGAGGGCGAACGCGGTACGCCGCTGGTCGCCGTCGACCAGCACGCCCAGGGACTGCCGGACCACGCTGAAGATGGGCAGGGTAAGCAGGCCGCCCACGAACACCAGCGGCAGGAGCCACTGGTAGGACACGTGCGGAACGATGGACCAGATGACGGTTTCCGAGATGACGGACGGGATCAGGGCCCGCCGCAGGCCGGCGGTGTCCACGCGCCGGCCCCGCCAGGGGGCGCCAAGGGCGATGCCGATGGTCATGACGGCCGCTGCCGCACCGGCGGCGGCGTACCCCTCGCCGAGGGTCAGGACAATGTGGAGGGTCAGCAGGACTCCGGCAGCTGAATGCGGGATACGGGCGACCATGCCCACAAGGAGCAGGCGCCGGATGGGCCGGACGGCGAGCAACTCCCGGTAGAGAGCGAAATTCACGAGGTGATCCTTACGTCTGCCGCAGCGGACCGGGGGTCACCCCGCACGGCTGCCGGCTACTGTGCTGCGCGCCGCAACTTGATCTCGATTGAGTCGACCCGCTCCCCAAACAATACATTCCGTGACCACTGGGCCTGGAGCCCCGCCACCAGTTGCTGAACCCCTGCCGCGCCAAGGCCGTCTTCGAGGTAAAGCACCACCTGCAGCTCGGGTCCGGCTCCTCCGCCCGGCATGGCGGATCCGTCGGCCGTACGGGACGCCACTCCCCCGCCGGGCAACAGCTCGATGCGCCGGACAGCGGGAAAATCCGCCGCGGCCCGGCCCATTTCCGCCGCGAGTTCCCCATCCATGTAGGAGGGGGTCCAGTCCTGCTGCTGGGCAAGGGCCCACACCGCAGGCCGGCGGACCACGAAGGTGACCTCGGCCCCGGGATCCAAAACCAGGAGTTCGGCACCCTCAGCCACCGCAGACAAGGCAGCACGGGCTGCATAGACGGCTACCGGCCGGGCGTCCGGATGCCAGCTGGCCAGCGCCGCAGCCGAGGTGAACGCTGGCATGGCGGTCCTGCCGTCGGCGGCTTTCAGGGTGACCAAAGCCATGTCAGCCTGCTTGTCCGCGTGCAGGCCGTGGGCGGATTCCTCTTCTTCGGCGAGCTGGGCAACGATGGGAATGAAGACCCGAGCGGTGGCCAGGGAAGCAACAACGGCTGTTTCGTCCGCTGTGCCTGCCCGGAGGTCCGCGACGGCGGCGAGGTAACCGGCGTCAGCCGATCCGTCATCGTCCTCGAAGTTGTGGATCCTGGCGTCGTCGCCGGCGAGGCTGCGGCCCGCCCATGGCTGGCCGGCGGAGTCCGTGGCACCTCCCGCGCCTGCCAGTGCTGCCGCGATGTGCCCTGGAAGGGGACGCGGTGCGGGTGCTTCGTGGTTGGGCATGCTGCGACTGATTCCTTAGGGAGGTCCCTAGCGGCGGCCGGCGACGTCGAGGGCTTCGGGAAGTGTGAAGGCCCCGGCGTACAGCGCCTTGCCTACGATTGCGCCTTCGACACCGAGCGGCACGAGCGAACGCAGGACCTTCAGGTCGTCCAGGCTGGAGATGCCGCCGGAGGCCACCACGGGCTTGCCCGTCTTCTCCACCATCTGGCGGAGGAGTTCGACGTTGGGACCCTGGAGCGTGCCGTCCTTGGTGACGTCGGTGACGACATACCTGGAGCAGCCTGCCTCTTCAAGGCGGCCCAGGACCTCCCAGAGGTCCCCGCCTTCCTTGGTCCAGCCGCGGCCGGCAAGGGTGGTTCCGCGAACGTCCAGGCCGACGGCGATCTTGTCGCCGAAGCGGTCGATGGCCCGGCGCGTCCAGTCCGGATTTTCCAGGGCGGCGGTGCCCAGGTTTACGCGGGCTACGCCGAGGTCCAGGGCGGCCTCGAGCGTTTCGTCATCGCGCAGGCCTCCGGAGAGTTCCACGTTGATGTCCAGCCGGCCCACCACTTCCCGGAGCAGTTCAGCGTTGGATCCTCGGCCAAAAGCGGCATCCAGATCCACCAGATGCACCCATTCCGCACCCTGCTGCTGCCAGTTCAACGCGGCCTCCAGCGGAGTGCCGTAACTCGTTTCGCTGCCCGCTTCGCCCTGGACCAGCCGGACGGCCTGCCCGTTCACGACGTCGACGGCGGGCAGCAGTTCAAGAACCGGCAGATCGTTAGCGGTGGTCATCTTCATCCTTCAGGGTTGGGGCAGGGTGGGCCGGGCCGTCAGTTGGCCGGCAGCGTCAGCAGGTAGGCGGCAAGCAAAGCCATGCCCGCCAGGACGTAGAACGATATTTGGGTCCAGAGCGGCTTGTGCTGCTGCCGGAAGGACAGGGCACCGCCCACCAGCAGGCCGGCGAGGGCCATCAGGACAACGGACCACAGCATCTAGGCGCTGCCGCCGGCCGGCTCTGAAGTGTCGGCGGCGGCCGGGTTCTCCGCAGCCGGGGCATTGCCGCCGGCAGCGGGGCGGTGCAGGGCCTCCACCCAGTTCCGCAGCAGCCGGGAACCGGCATCGCCGGACTTCTCCGGGTGGAACTGCGTGGCACAGAGCGGGCCGTTTTCGACCGCCGCGATGAACGGGGCGCCATGCTCCGACCAGGTGACCAGGGGCGCCGCCATCCGCGGCTGGATGACGTCGAAGTTCCATTCCTGCACTCCATAGGAGTGCACAAAGTAGAACCGCTCGTTTTCAACCCCGGCGAAGAGCTTGGAGCCCTCCGGCACCTTCACGGTGTTCCAGCCCATGTGCGGCACCACGTCTGCCGGCAGGAGCTCGACTTTCCCGGGCCACTCCCCGATGCCTTCGGCCTCGGTGCCGTGTTCGACGCCGGCCTCGAAAAGCACCTGGAGGCCAACGCAGATACCGAGGACCGGGCGGCCGCCGGCAACCCGCCTGCCGATAAGGCGGATGCCGTCCACGGCCTTGAGTTCCCGCATGACGGTTTCAAAGGCGCCGACGCCGGGGACCACCAGGCCGTCGGCGTTCAGGACATCCTCGGGCTTCGCGCTGAGGACCACCTCGGCACCGGCCCGTTCCAGGGCGCGCACGGCCGACCGGACGTTGCCCGAGCCATAGTCCAGGACGGTGACCGTGGGCTTTCCCTCCGGCGAGGGCAGCTTCCGGGACGCAGAGGGATCGATGATGGCCCCGTCTTTCAGGACCTGGCCGCTCACAGCGCGCCCTTGGTGGACGGGATGCCTTCAACGCGGGGATCCGGCTCCACGGCAGCGCGCAGCGCCCGGGCGAACGCCTTGAACTGCGCTTCCACGATGTGGTGCGGGTCGCGGCCCGCGATCACGTTCATGTGCAGGCAGATCCCTGCGTGCAGCGTGATGGCTTCGAAGACGTGCCGGGTCAGGGAGCCCGTGAAGTGGCCGCCGATGAGGTGGTACTCCTGGCCGGCCGGCTCGCCGCCGTGCACCAGGTAGGGCCGTCCGGAAACGTCCACGACGGCGTGGGCCAGCGCTTCGTCCAGGGGAACGGTAGCTTCGCCGAACCGGCGGATCCCGGCTTTGTTGCCCAGGGCGGTGCGCAGCACCTCGCCGAAGGTGATGGCGACGTCTTCCACGGTGTGGTGAACGTCGATGTGGATGTCGCCGGTGGCCTTCACCGTCATGTCGATGAGCGAGTGCTTGCACAGCGCCGTGAGCATGTGGTCGTAGAACGGCACGGACGTGTCGATGTCCGAGATGCCGGTGCCGTCGAGGTTGATTTCCACGAGCACGGACGACTCGCTGGTGGCACGCTCCATGCGCGCAGTCCGGGAGGCGGCCGCGTTCGATCCGGTGGAACTCATGGTCAGGTGTCCTTTAAGGCAGAAGGTTTGATTCGGGGGGCGCCCAGCGCCCGGTAGGTCAAGTCTAGGCTGGAAGGGCAGCCTGGCTTGCAAGGATGCTTTCCAGGGACGTGAGGAAGGCTGTGGTTTCGGTCTCAGTGCCGGCGGTCACGCGCAGGTGGCCGGGGATTCCGACGTCCCGGATCAGCACACCGGCGTCCAGCAGCTGCTGCCAGACGTCGTGGGGCCGATCCAGTCCGCCGAAGAAGACAAAGTTGGAGTCCGAGGCAGCGGGCTTGAGGCCCATACGGGTCAGCTCCGAGACGATCCGGTCACGCTGCCTCTTGATGTCCTCAACATCGGCCATCAGTGCTTCGCGGTGCTGCAGGGCGGCCAGGGCCGTGGCCTGGGTGACGGCGGACAGGTGGTAGGGCAATCGGACCAGGCGCAGGGCGTCCGTGACCTCGGGTGCCGCGGCCATGTAGCCCAGCCGGGCGCCGGCCAGGGCAAAAGCCTTGCTCATGGTGCGGGTGACAATGAGCCGCTCGCGGCCCGGCAGCAGGGTCAGGGCACTCGGCGTGCCGTCGTGGGCAAATTCGTGGTAAGCCTCGTCCACGATCACGATCGTCTGGCTGGCCTCACCGGCGGCATAGACGCCCTCCACAACATCCAGTCCCAGGCCCGTGCCGGTGGGATTGTTGGGCGAGCTCAGGAAAACGATGTTTGGCTGCAGTTCCTTGACCTGGCGCGCTGCGGATTCGGCGCTGAGGCCGTACCCCTCGGCGCGTTCGCCTGTGATGTATTCGGTGTCGGTGCCGCTGGCGAGCAGCGGGTACATCGAATACGTGGGAGGGAAGCCCAGCGCCGTCCGGCCCGGACCGCCGAATGCCTGCAGGATCTGCTGGAGCACCTCGTTGGAACCGTTGGCAGCCCAGAGATTGGCCTCATCCAGTCCATGCCCCAGGTATTCGGCCAACGCCTTCCGAAGCTCGGTGAACTCCCGGTCGGGGTAGCGGTTGAGCCCGGTGGCGGCCTCTGTTACCGCGGCGCTGATGGCGGCCCGCACGTCCGCGGGAACACCGTGGGTGTTTTCGTTGACGTTGAGAAGGATGGGGACATCCAGCTGGGGCGCCCCATAGGGGGTCAGCCCGCGGAGGTTGCTGCGGAGGGGAAGCCGGTTCAGACGCTCAAGCTGGTCATTCACCTGAACAGTTTAGTGGCCGTTCCGGAGACCGGAAAATGTGACGGCCCCTGTTCGCGCTCAGCGTGCACGGACTTCTGCGGCTTCAGCGGGTGGGGACGTAGAGCTGCTGCCCGGGGAGAACTGCTCCGGCCGGCAGGTTGTTGAGCTGGACGATGTCCGCAATCACATCGCGGGCGTCCCGGTCAGGGGCAACGGTGCCCGCGATGGCCCACAGCGACTCGCCGGGCTGGACGGTCACCGTGACGGTGGGTGTCACCGACAGGTCCTCCGGCGCATCGGACGCCTTGGCCGGCGAGTTGAAGAACCCCGCCAGGGAAAGCAGCAGGGCAGCCAGCAGCACCAGCGGAATCCCGATCAGGACAACCTTGCCCCGGCGCGTCAGGCGCAACGGCGGCAGGGGTGCCGGCTTGGCCGGGGACTCCGGCATACCCGCCGGCACCTGCGAGGACCGGGACCTGTCCCGTTGCGACAGAAGCTGGTGTGCGGACTGATGGGAATGAACGCGCGGACCCTTGGCCTGCGAAGCGGATATAGCTGACATGAACTGAGCCCTCCTGGACCGTACTGTGCTGCCCGACCTTGCTGCTTCTATGTCCCGCTCCGCTGCTGCACCGCCGGCACTCCGGCTGGTTCTTCGAAAAACGCACGCTGTATTCGAATGATGCAAGCTTCGAGTAGAACACATGTTCGAACTTTGCTCCTTCAGTTTTAGCACCTATCAACGAACAATGTCGAGACTCGCTAGAACAAATGTTTGAAAAAGCAATGTGGCTGGCCTAGTTTTGAAGGAAAGAACAACCACCCTTGAAGTTGATCAGCAGGGTCTGACATTGAGGGAAGCTCACCCAGTCCGGCGCAGCGACAAGCCCGGTGGCAACCGAAAGGCATTGGCGAATATGGCAGCAGCAGCCACCGGGGGCAGGGCAGCCCCGCAGCCGAAGAAGACCGCCAAAGGGTTGACCCCCCGGCAGAAAAAAATCCTCGAAACCATCCAGCGCTCCGTCAATGACAACGGCTATCCGCCGTCCATGCGTGAAATCGGCGATACGGTGGGGCTCGCAAGCCTCTCAAGCGTGACGCACCAGCTCTCGCAGCTGGAGAAACTGGGATATCTCCGCCGGGATCCGAAGCGGCCGCGCGCCATGGAGGTGCTGATGCC
>NZ_JARHXQ010000165.1:0-2669 GCF_029222765.1 Arthrobacter sp. Cr_A7
CTACCGCTACTTCGGGGACAAGGCCGGCCTCCAGCAGGCTGTGGGTGAAGTGGTCCTCAGCCAGATGCAGCGGCGCATCCAGGAAGCGGCACAGAACGCCCTGACCCCACGCGAAGGGCTGCTGGCCATGGTGTCGGCGTACCTGCAGATGGCTGACACCAGCCCCAACGTCTACACCTTTGTCACCCGCTCCACCTCCGGGGAATCCGGAGATTCCCCCAACTCCGGCGCGTTGGGCCACTTCTTTGATGCGATTGCGGACATGATTGCCACCCCCATGCGTTCCCACCTGGGCGACGGCAAGGAAGCCGTTATCGGCTATTGGCCCAAGGCCGCCATCGGACTGGTCAGGAACGCGGGCGAACAATGGCTCAGCACTCCGGACTCCCCCGCCAAACCCGGCCAGGAAGCCATGGCACTGCAGATCACCGCATGGCTGTGCGTCGGGATCGCCCCCGAACTGTCGCCTGCCCCCCGAACCTGAACACTCCCGCACCACAAGCCCCTGTCAGCACCAACGAAGGACATTGACATGACTGAAGTAGTGGATCGCTCCGCCGCAAAGGGGCATTCCCCCGTGACCGCACCAAGCCTGGTTCCCGGCTCCGCCCAGCCTGCCGTCGACGTCCATGCCCTCGGCGAACAGCTGCTGGGCAAATGGGCCGCGGTCCGGCTCCAGGCACGCGACCTGGCCGCACGTCCTGAACTTCACAAGACCGAGGGACTGACCCACACGGACCACCGGGCAAGGGTATCCGGGCAGCTGCAGTACCTGGTGGACAACGGCGCCGTGCACCGCGCTTTCCCCTCCGCCCTCGGCGGCAGTGACGACCACGGCGGCAACATCGCCGGCTTCGAAGAGCTCGTGGTCGCCGATCCGTCGCTGCAGATCAAGGCCGGCGTCCAGTGGGGCCTCTTCGGCTCGGCGGTAATGCACCTAGGAACGGGGGCACACCATGCCAAGTGGCTTCCGGGCATCATGAGCCTGGAAATTCCCGGCTGCTTTGCCATGACGGAAACCGGGCACGGCTCCGACGTTGCCAGCATCGCCACCACGGCCACCTACGATCCCGCCACCGGGGAATTCGTGGTCCACACCCCCTTCCGCGCCGCCTGGAAGGACTACATCGGAAACGCCGCCATCGACGGCCTGGGCGCCGTGGTGTTCGCGCAGCTCATCACGCGGGGCGTCAACCACGGGGTCCACGCCTTCTACGTGGACCTCCGCGACCCCGAAACCAGGGAATTCCTCTCCGGCATCGGTGGTGAAGATGACGGCATCAAGGGCGGCCTCAACGGCATCGACAACGGCAGGCTCCACTTCACCCACGTCCGGATCCCCCGGACCAACCTCCTGAACCGCTACGGGGACGTGGCCGCGGACGGTACCTACTCCTCACCCATCGCCAGCCCCGGCCGCCGTTTCTTCACCATGCTGGGGACCCTGGTTCAGGGACGTGTCTCACTGGATGGCGCCGCCGTCGCCGCGTCCAAGATTGCCCTGAAGGCGGCCATCCAGTACGCCACAGAGCGCCGGCAGTTCAACGCCTCCTCACACACCGACGAGGAAGTCCTGCTCGACTACCAGCGCCACCAGCGCCGGCTCTTCACCCGCCTCGCCACCACCTACGCGGCCGGCTTCGCCCACGAGCAGCTCCTGCAGAAGTTCGACGACGTCTTCTCCGGAGCACACGACACCGATGAGGACCGCCAGGACCTGGAAACCCTGGCCGCGGCCCTGAAGCCGCTGAGCACCTGGCACGCCCTGGATACCCTGCAGGAGTGCCGGGAGGCCTGCGGCGGGGCCGGCTTCCTGATCGAGAACCGCTTCGCCTCGCTCCGGGCGGACCTGGACGTCTACGCCACATTCGAAGGCGACAACACCGTCCTGCTGCAGCTCGTGGCCAAACGCCTCCTGGCCGACTACGCCAGGGAATTCCGGAGCGTCGACTTCGGCGTGCTGGCCCGCTATGTGGTGGGCCAGGCAACCGGAGCTGCCATCCACCGGACCGGCCTGCGCCAGGTGGCGCAGTTTGTTGCTGACAACGGCTCGGTCCAGAAAGCCGCCATTGCCCTGCGTGACGAGGAAAGCCAGCGCGCCCTGCTGACCGACAGGGTGCAGACCATGGTGGCCGAGGCCGGCGCAGCATTGAAGGGCAGCAACCGGCTTTCCCACGAAAAGGGAGCCGCCCTGTTCAACCGGCACCAGAATGAACTGATTGACGCCGCGCAGGCGCACGCCGAACTGCTGCAGTGGGAGGCCTTCACGGACGCGCTCCGCGACGTGACCGACCCCGGAACCAGGACTGTCCTGACCTGGCTGCGTGACCTCTTCGGCCTTTCCCTCATTGAGAAAAACCTTTCCTGGTACCTGATGAACGGCCGCCTTTCCATGCAGCGGGGCCGCACCGTGGGTGAATACATCAACAGGCTGCTGGTGAAGATCCGCCCGCACGCCCTGGACCTGGTGGACGCCTTCGGGTACGGCGAGGACCACGTCCGCGCCGCCATCGCCACCGGCGCCGAGAAGACACGCCAGGACGAGGCAAGGGCCCACTTCCGGAGCCAGCGGGCAAGTGGACAGTCCCCGGTCGACGAAAAGGTGCTGATCGCCAGGACAGCGGCCGGCCGGACCAAGTGACCGGGCCTGGCCGGCAGGTGCAGGACTT
>NZ_JARHXQ010000166.1:0-5366 GCF_029222765.1 Arthrobacter sp. Cr_A7
CTAGCCGCGGAGCTGCCGCTGGAGCGCCTCGAACTTCTTGGTGAATTCCGGCTGCTGCAGGCGGATCTCGCCGTCGGCGTCCGCATCCTTGAGCGCTTCCATGGCCTCCACGTCCGGCTCGCTGAACCACCGGCCAATCGTGACGCCGTGCCGGGGAACGAAGGTCCGGTGGATATGGTCGCCGGCCTGGATGGTTCCGGTGCGGATCACCCGGAGGTAGGCGCCCACCCTGCCCTCATCGGTGAAGCGTTTGACGAATCCGCGCTCCCCCAGCCGCCGTTGGAAGGTGGCGCAGGGGGTGCGGGGGGACGTGACTTCCAGTTCGACGTCGAGCCCGATCTTCCAGCGCTCTCCGATCACGGCGGAAGTGGCGTCGATGCCTGTTACCCGGAGGTTCTCGCCGAAGATGCCCGGCGGCACGTCACCCTGGAGCTCGGCGGCCCAATAGTCGGCGTCGGCCTGGGAATAGGCGTAGATGGCCTGGTCCGGGCCGCCGTGGTGGACCCGGTTTGCCTGGATGTCTCCCTGCAGGCCCAGCCGGTGCACCTTGATTGGCCCTTCGACGGGTCGCTTGTCAATCGCCGTCACGCCCACGTTCGAGGCGTCGGGCAGGAGTTGGTGGACACGGCAGACGGCAAGCACGGACGCGGTTTCCATGGCTCCAGTGTAGGGTCCCGGACCCGTGCCGGACCGGATGGGCAACGCTCCCCTGGTTCCCGCTCGCAGCCCCGGCCGGCAAGGACTACGCTGAATTGAAGATTTGCATTTGGGGGTGCAGCGCTGTGCCCAATTTCCGTGGACAACAGAGGGGGACACCGTGGACCCGAACACCGGGGATCCGAAGGATCCGGAGCGCGAGCCGGGCAGCGCCCAGGGCGCCGGCGGGGGCAGCAGCCCCAAGCCTCCCCCATGGCAGGTACCCAAACCGGAACTCCGCCCGGAACTGCTCAACGAACCCGTCACCCCCGTGGACCCGTTTGCCCGGGACAGGGAGAAGCAGCTCAACGACGCGGCGGCCCGGAAGAAGCGCTCCCAGCGGCGCACCGTCGTCGTCGGCCTTGGCGTGACCGCCCTGCTGGCCGGCACCATCACCGCAGTGGTTGCCAGCAACCAGGACGAACCCGAGTACGCGCAGGTGTGCTTCAACGATGAAACCGGCGAGCGCGTCGAGGATGCCAGCTGCGACAGTTCTGCAGGGAGGACCGGCGGCATCTACGCCTGGTACTTCTTCTCCCGAGGCGCCTACGTTCCGGCAGTGGGACAGAACCGGTCCACGGCTCCCAACTACACCCGGACCGTGCCCAGCGGCGTGAAAGCCTCAACGGGCTACACCACCCAGGGCGGCACCGTCAGCAGGGGCGGCTTCGGCACCAGCGCCAAAAGCGGCACCAGCGGTGGCGGCGGCGGCAAAGTCTCGGGGGGCTGAGCGTGAAGCGGTTGCCCTCTGAACCCCGGCCGGGCTGGAAACAGAAGATTGAAGAGCAGGGCCTGGTTTTCTCCACAACCACCATGGATGACGGACGGAAGATCGAATACTGGAACGAATCCGCCTATTACGAGTTCACGATGGACGAGGTGGAAGCCCTCGAGGAGACAGCCGAAGAGATGCACCGGATGTGCATCGAGGCGGCAAAATTCCTTGCCACCGGAGCCATGGGCACCATCGGCATCGGTCCGCAGGCATTGGAGCTGGCCGCTGAATCCCTGCAGGCCGGCGACGTGGACGTCTATGGCCGGTTCGACTTCATCTATGACGGGCAGGGCGGCCCGGCAAAGATGCTCGAATACAACGCGGACACCCCCACCGGCCTGATCGAGGCCGCCGTGGCGCAGTGGTTCTGGCTGCAGGACGTCTTCCCGGAAAAGGACCAGTGGAACGGCATCCATGAAGCCCTGATCCGGCAGTGGAAGAAGTTCCAGTACCGCACCGGCATGAGCACCCTCCACGTGGCGCACTCGGAGGTGGAGGAATCCGGTGAAGACTGGATGACCGCAGCCTACATGCGGGATGTCGCCAGCCAGGCCGGATGGACCACCATCGGCATCAACATGTCCGATATCGGCTGGGACCCCAACCTCAACCGTTTCGTGGACCTGGACAACTTCATGATCAGCACCATCTTCAAGCTGTACCCGTGGGAGCTGATGATGAAGGAGCCGTTCGGGCACCGGCTGCTGGAACGCGCGCACAACCCCCGCTGGGTGGAGCCTGCCTGGAAGATGCTGCTCTCCAACAAGGCCCTCCTGGCCGCCCTCTGGCACCTGTACCCGGAGCACCCCAATCTGCTGCCCGCTTACCTTAACGAGCCGGGGCTGCTGAAGGAATGGGTGGCCAAGCCACTGCACGGCCGTGAAGGCGACAACATCAGGATCCACGCCGAAGGCATCAGCCTGGAACAGCCGGGCGGGTACGGCCGCGAGGGCTGGTGCTACCAGCAGTACCACGCTCTGCCGGACTTCGACGGCAACCATCCCGTCCTGGGCCTGTGGGTGGTGGACGGCGAATCCGTAGGCTGCGGCATCCGCGAATCCGACGGCCCCGTCACCGACTACTTCTGCCGCTTCGTGCCCAACACCATCGACGCGCCGGCCCCCCTTTCGGCTGCGGCCTCCTCCAGCAAAGCAGGTATCCAACTATGAGCACAGACACCACGACGGCGGGCGGCCAGGGCGGGGCGCCCGGCACCCCGGTCCCCGCCAAGGGACTGCGCGCCGGAATCCTGGACCTTGGTGACTCCGTCATGCTGGGCCTGGCCTCCACGGCGCCGGTGTACTCGCTTGCCGCCACGCTGGGCCTCATCGTGGCGGTGAACGGGAACTACACTCCGCTGATCCTGCTCATCGGTTTCATCCCTGTCCTGTTCATCGCCTACGCCTTCCGCGAGCTGAACAGCGCCATCCCGGACTGCGGCACCACCTTCACCTGGTCCCGCCGCGCCTTCGGGCCCTGGGCCGGCTGGCTGGGCGGCTGGGGTGTGGCGCTCGCCGGCATCGTGGTCCTGGCCAACCTCGCGCAGGTGGCCGGCCAGTACCTCTGGCTTCTGGTCGGCGACGGGTCGCTGGCGGAAAACAAGGTCCTGGTCACCGCCACCGGCGTGCTGTTCATCGCCGTGATGACCCTGGTCAACTATCGCGGCATCAGGCTGGGCGAGCACGTCCAGCGGGTACTGACTTACGTGCAATACATCGCCCTGGGAATTTTCGCGCTGGCCATCGTGGTCCGGACCGTCGGCGGGGCGCCGGAAGGGCAGGCGTTCGACCTTGAATGGTTCAACCCGGCCGGTGCCTTCGCCGATCCCGGGGCGGTGGTGCACGGGGCGCTCCTGGCCCTCTTCATCTACTGGGGCTGGGATACCTGCCTGGCCGTGAACGAGGAAACGGAGAACCCGTCCGTCACACCGGGCCGCGGTGCCGTCATCTCGGCCTTTGTCCTGGTTGCCATCTACGTGTCGGTGGCCCTGCTGGTGATGATGTACGCCACCGTGGGCAGCGAGGGAATCGGCCTGGGCAACGAGGCCAACCAGGACGACGTGTTCGTGGCCATGAAGGACGTCGTGCTCGGCCCCTGGGGGTGGCTGATCGTCGTCGCTGTCCTGGCATCGGTCCTGTCTTCCACGCAGACCACCATCCTGCCCACCGCCCGCGGAACGCTGTCGATGGGCGTCCATGGTGCCCTGCCTGCCAGGTTCGGCAGGGTCCATCCACGGAACCAGACTCCCGGCTTTTCCACGCAGGTGATGGGCGCGGCAGCCATCGCCTACTACGTGGCCATGAGCTTCCTCAGCGAAAACCTGCTCGCGGATTCCATCAGCTCCATCAGCCTCTTCATCGCCTTCTACTACGCCCTCACCGGTTTCGCCTGCTTCTGGTACTTCCGGGGCACCCTGCGCGAGTCGGCCCGTAACCTCTGGTTCCGCGGGATCCTGCCGCTGGTCGGCGCGCTGCTCCTGACAGGCGCGTTCTTTGTCTCGGCCGTGCAGATGTGGGACCCGGCCTACGGCGATACCGAGATCTTCGGTGTCGGCGGGGCGTTCATCAGCGGCGTGGTGTTGCTGGCGCTGGGTGTGGTGCTGGCCGTCGTCTGCCGGTTCCTGCCCTCCACCCGCGGCTACTTCACGGGCAAGCCCACAGCCGTGGCGTCCGCCGCGACCACGGCATAGGCCCCTGATAACCGACGCAGCCGACCTATCAGCCAGCCCCGACCCGTCCGATGTCCTGGACCTGGATGTACTCCTGACCCCGCAAGAACGGGCCGTGCGCCAGAAGATCCGCGACTTCACGGACCAGCGGATCCGGCCAGGGATCGCCGCCTGGTACGACGCCGCCGTGTTCCCGCTGGAGCTTGCCCCTGAACTTGGCCGGCTGGGCGTCCTGGGGATGCACCTGCAGGGCTATGGGTGCCCCGGGAGGTCCGCCGTCGAATACGGCTTGGCTGCGATGGAACTGGAGGCGGGCGATTCCGGGATCCGCACGTTCGTTTCGGTGCAGGGTTCCCTGGCCATGACTGCCATCCACAAGTGGGGTTCCGAGGTGCAGAAACAGGAATGGCTGCCCCGGATGGCGGCCGGCGAAGTCATTGGATGTTTTGCCCTGACCGAACCGACGGCCGGTTCCGACCCCTCCTCCATGACCACCGTCGCCCGCCGTGACGGCGCCGGAGACCAGGCAGGCTGGGTGCTGGACGGCGCCAAGCGTTGGATCGGGCTGGCGTCAGTGGCGGGCGTCATGGTGGTGTGGGCCAGGACCGACGACGGCGTTCGCGGCTTCCTGGTCCCCGCCGGCACCCCGGGCGTGACGGCCACTCCCATCACGCAGAAATTGTCCATGCGGGCCTCCATCCAATGCGATGTGGTGTTCGACGGCGTCCGGCTGGGACCCGAGGCCCTGCTGCCGGCCGCCCGTGGCCTGCGCGCTCCGCTCACCTGCCTGAACGAGGCACGGTACGGCATCGCCTGGGGCGCGATGGGGGCTGCGCGGGATTCCTACCAGGCGGCACTGGCGTACTCACAGGAGCGGCTGCAGTTCGGCAAACCGCTGGCCGGGTACCAGCTGACCCAGGAGAAGCTGGTCAACATGCTGGTGGAGATCCAGAAGGGCACGCTGCTGGCATTGCACCTCGGACGGCTCAAGGACGCGGGAACGCTGAGGCCCGAGCAGATCTCGCTGGGGAAACTGAACAACGTCCGGGAGGCGTTGGCCATCGCCCGCGAAGCCCGCTCCATCCTCGGCGGCAACGGCATCACACTGGACTACCCGCCGCTGAGGCACGCCGCCAACCTGGAGTCGGTGCGAACCTATGAGGGCACCGACGAAGTCCACACCCTGATCCTCGGCCAGCACATCACCGGCCTCGGCGCCTTCCGCTG
>NZ_JARHXQ010000167.1:0-4068 GCF_029222765.1 Arthrobacter sp. Cr_A7
CTCATACCAGTAGTAGATGTTTTGCTCAGGAAGCTCTGAATCGTACTGCCACTCCGCTCGCTCAGCTTCAGAGTCGAAATGGTTGTAGACGACGTCCTGGATGACGGCGATTCCGCTGCGGTGGCATTCACGTACGAAGTGCTTGTACTTATCGCGGCCGCCGGCGCTGGACTCGATGACAAAGTGATGCGTGTCGCCATACCCCCAGGCGAGCGTTCCGCCGAACTCAGACACCGGCAGCAACTCGACAGCGTTGACACCGAGGGACACCAGATGAGGGATGAAGTCCAAGGCGTCCTGCAGGTTTCCCGCGACCTGCCCATTGCCCTCGTTCGGCGCGACGTAGCCCAACGAGCCGATGTGGAGTTCGTAGATCACCAGCTCTGTAAGCCGTGACGGCACCGGCTTCCCGGTGGTGAACTCGCTGGACCAGAAATCCTCATCGCTGATCTGCGTCGGCGGGTTGGTGGCCGGCTCGAATTCTTTCCGCACCACGTCCTGGTCTATGACGACACTGCAGCTGACCCCGCCGTCCAAGTTGGCCGGATTGCCATCCCATTGCGTGCGCAGCGGGTTTATGTCGCCGCGTCCGATCTGCCATCGGGAGTGGATGTCGGTTCGCATCCTCGTAGCACCCTGCGCGTTTTTGATGCGGTACATGTAGGGCATGCCCACAAACGACTGGAAGTCCGGCTGCGGATCGCTGGCCCAGATGCCGTCACCGATGTTGTGAAGCTGGATGACAGGCTGGTTCGGGTCAATCCCGTTCCCGTCGTCGTGGATGTAGCCGTTGTCCTTTGTTCCGAAAACGACTTCAGCATTTTTGGCGTTCGGCGCCCAGACCGCGAACCGGATGCGCTCCTCACTTCCCTGGTAGAATTTCTGGGCTCCAAGGAACCGGCTGAGCGTCAGGCGGTAGCGTGCTGTGGCCTGCCCTCCTGCATCCGGCAGGATCGTGTGGCGTTCCGTCCTGATCGCACCCAGGTCCGAGTCCTCAGTAGCAATCCCCCACTGGTTCCCTCCCGCAGGTCCTTCCAGGCGAACACCCCACCGGATCTCTTGGCCAGCCAGAGCGTCGTCGAAATTCACCGTCACTTCGAAAGCCGGGCAGCCGTCCTCGGCGACGATCTCCCGCATCGGTATATCTCCCCATCTGTTCCATGTCCCAGACAACCGGGCGTCACGGAACAACGCCCTCTTGATACCAGTGATGTACATGAAACGGACAGTAATCATTGGGGGTCCCCCGATCGTCGTTGATCCTGCTGCGCCCCAGCCAACAGGCACAAGGCTGCTCCGCCACTGACCTGGATGTCAATGCACGTCTGGTACGGGAGTCCGTTCCGATTTCTTCTGCCGAGGCAGCGACTTACCCCCGGCCAAGGCACGGACACCGACCCACGTTCGTCTGCGCGCCGTTAAAACGGGCACGTGGGCGAACCCCGGCGCTGGGCCCCCTGGACCTGCTGTAAGACACCGCCGACGACCTGCCCGAGACGGACTGCAGCTGGGCAAGATTCTCACCCCGGGATCCGGCCCCCAACTGCATTCATCACGGCGATGTACTGACCGAACATCATGGCCTCGGAAAAACCGGAAGTAAGTTGCCATGTGAACCCTTGCCAATGCGTGTAAAACAAGCGGACCCAATGTTTGGCAGTGGCGGAGCTCGCGGAGGACGCGGCCTCGCTGGCCCCGGCCCGCCTCGGTTCTGGAATACGTCATTTCGACGTCATTCAGGACTCCGTACGCCGGAATTTATGCTCCCATGGTGTCGTCCATGTCCGCTAACGGCTGGGCCGCTTCCCGGAGAGCTCTTAGGGCCTCTTCGTAGCTGTATGTTGACCCAACGGCAAGACCTCCGACGTCTGTCAAAGGCAGGAGGAAATCCTGCTCGCCTCCTCCTTGGCTTACCCATAGAGCCTCGAAATTGAGCGCAGGGACACGGAACAGTCGTAGCTCTGTATTCCGGTCGGACCTCTCGGCCAAGGGGATGGCTGCTTCCACGACGCGGGTGAAGGGCTCGAGATGGGACGCGGCCGTGGACATCTGGCGTACGTTCGCCTCTGCATCTTGGTCTACGTCGAAGAACGCGGTGGCGGTGCCGCCGGTTGTTTCATACACTCGCAGGCCGATGGGATCTGGGCCCTCGTCGCGGTCGCCCAGCAGCCGGTCCAGGCCGAGGCTGTACATGTGATGGGCCAGGCCGATTTGAACGGAGTCATCGTCGGGTGTTCGTTCGGCATGTTCGGGGTCGGGACTCCGTTTCAGATGCAGCATCTGGCGTGATTCCCAGATCTTTTTCAGGACGGGATCAGGTAGCGGGACTGGGAGCCAGGGCAATTTAAAGTAGCTCTTCGTGAAGTAGGTGTGAGTCCAAGTTCCGCTCCCTTGGTAGTTGGTGGAGAAGTCGCTCAGTCTGAGATGGCTTTTGCCGTATATGGGGTCGTCAATATCAACATACTGGGCGCCAAAGTACGTGGCGTACCCGTAGATCATCATGAAATGGCCGCCGCCGCCATTCCAGCCAACCCGTGCACCCACAGGACGCCCTGCGTCGATTTCGGCACGGATCTGTGCGAAGGTGATTTGGCCGGTGATACTCACGTAGTTCTTGGTACGGGTCAGGGCACGGTCAAGGTACCAGGGCACGTTGCAGGCCGCGGGGACGGGCGAGTTGCACGCGTCGGTGCGGTTCAGCTCAGCATTGCACACCTTGCACTGCGTCCAGTGGCTGAACCTCCAGTAGTAATGCGAAACGCTGGTAGAAGCCGCTGCCCAACACCAATTCGACTGCGTCTGACGCTGCATGTTGAAGGCCAGTTGCTTGGTTATGAACGGGCGGCCAAAAATGCTCCCGTCCCAGAGCAGTGACTTGTACGGGCTACTGGTGGCGTGGACAACCTCCTCAAGACTCATAATCTTTCCCTTCTCGATAGCTCTTAGAGTCCACTCAGGATCTGCGACCCCGCGTTACCGCCGCGTTACGACACGGGAGTTGTCCCTATATCCGCAACCTCCAGCAGAACCGTGGCACGCATCCTAGCCACCGCGGCTTCCCATACTGGTGGTCACGGCTTCGGCGGACCCAGGCACGTGGCTACAACGGAGCCTTTGGTTCAGACGATAACGCCGGAGTAACGGCAGGATTGGTCAAATTCCAGTCGAAGCAGAAAGCGCAGAGAGTGGGGTTTCGCCGTGGCCAATATTCAGAGCATCAACGTGAACGTCCAAACCGGTAGTGATCCCGACGCAGATGCGGACGGTGCAATCTACCTTGGGTTCTGTGGTCGCGAGTTTTCAATCGATTCGTCCGGCGACGACTTCGAGAAGGGCACCAGTAAGACCTATGTGTTCGGCCAAGGGAGCAATGTCGCAAATGCGAGCAGGAATGATCCCAGAAATCCCCAGCTGAAGACTGAGAATATTGATAAACATCCGGTGTATATCCGGATGGGCACGACTGATCACTGGCAGCTCAAGCGGGTCACTGTGACCCTCAACGGTGCGCTGTTTCCCATGTGGGACACTGCTGAGGTCCTTGGAATATCCGGGAGATTCTGGCTCGGTCCTACTGCCGGGATGCCCTTCTACATACCCAAGCATGATGACTAGTCGCTCCTCTGTGGTTCCAGGCATTGCTGGTGGAGATGGTTATTGCGACCAACGCACCACAGACTGCACAAGCAGTAGCGGCAATTTCTGATTGCTTCTGATCATTGCGCCCGGGACGGAATAACCACACGCCACCCTGACGTCAGAGCCGCCTGACAAGGGAGGATTAGGCCTGTGGGCGGAGTTCCTGCTTGTTCTCAGAGGCCCGCCCAGTCACGGCATTTGACATAACAACGCCCTGCCCCTGTCAGCGATGGTCGAAAAGTGAGCCATTTCGCGGGCTGAAAAGTGAGCCACTTTGACGTTGGTTATTCTGCCGTATTTTCGGGTCTTGTCGAGGGCAGCGAGTCGACCTGGGTGTGTTTGAGGCGGTAGCTGGAGCCTTTGAGGGTGATGACTTCGGCGTGGTGGACGATGCGGTCGATCATGGCCGAGGCGACGACCTGATCGCCG
>NZ_JARHXQ010000168.1:0-1550 GCF_029222765.1 Arthrobacter sp. Cr_A7
CTCCCGGCGCTTTCGGCCCGGCTAGATTCCGCCGTCCCTGCTTTCGTTGCGCGTGATGCGCTCGCCAGTGTTCGGGTCCACCACGGAGCGGGTTTCGCTGACGCGCCTGCTGCGGCCCGGGGAGGCGAGAATGAGTGAGGCGATGAGCCCGATAACGCCCACGGCCATCAGGATGTAGCCCACCAGGACCTGGTCTACAAAGGGGATAAGTCCTGGCGCTACAGCCCAGGCGAGGATGGCGCCCAGGGCGATGAGGAAGATTGACGATCCGATTCTCATAACGTGCTCCTTTATAGGCCGGAAAGTGCGGCGCCGGTAGGGCATTGTTGGAACGGTCTTGCCTGCGTATCAACTGCTCAGCATGCTGCTGTTAGGCGCCACGCTACAGCGCAGAGTTGCCGGATTCAATGACCCGCCCGGGTGCTCCGGCGGCGGAAAGCCTGGTGCGGGAGGGGAAGCAGTGACGCAGGGGTTTTGCACCCGGGCCTCAGCGGCATCGTTAGGCTGGGCGGATGGAAACAGTTGTGTGGTCCAAGTCGGAGGATCAGCGCGCAGGCACTCCCTTGCTGGTGATGATGCACGGTTACGGCACTGACGAGTCCCGCATGGTCCGCCTCTTCGACTACCTGCCCGCGGAATTCACCTTTGCCGCGCTGAGGGCGCCGATGCCCATCGGCGACCACTATGGCTGGTTCCTGCTGGACTACTTCCTGGCCAACGATTTCGCCGACGTCATCACCATCACCAGCAAGGTTCACGGCTGGATCAGGTCGGTCAGGGGCCAGCACACCAGTGTCAGCCTGATGGGATATTCGCAGGGGATGGCCATGGCGAGCACGCTCCTGCGGCTCCACCCGCAGGAGTACAAAGCAGTGGTGGGGCTGTCCGGCTTCGTCCTGGACAACGAGCTCCTGGCGCTGACCGACTCATTTGATCCCAAGCCGCCGTTCTTCTGGGGCCGCGACAAGGCGGACCTGGTGATCAATGAGGACGCCATCGCCCACACCGCTGACTGGCTTGAGAAGAACACCCTCCTGACCGCCCGGACCTACCCTGGCATGGGGCATGCCATGTCCAAGGCCGAGATGGTGGACGTCAGTGCGTTCCTCAAGCACTACGCCCTGCGCTAGGACTACCCGACCCGAGATTTCCGTCACATTGGCGCGCCAATCCGGCGGGTCGAAAAAACAGTTGCCAGCCAAATTTGTAAGCGCTTACACTCATCTTCGGCCGTAACAGCGCGGCCCTGAACTGGGCGGACGAGGAGGCCAGTGACATGCAGGCACCATGCAGCGGCCGCAACACCCGCACAGGCCGCCCCACTGCGGGCACCCTCCTGCACGACACCAGCCGGGCGGACCTTGCCCGCCGGGTTGTTCCGTGGTGCCAACAGCCCCATCATGGAAGAAGTATCTTGATCAGCAGGCCCCCGCGCGCCACAGCGTCTTTCGCCGGCAGCCGCCCGCCGCACGTGCAGATCACCCGGGCACCGAAGCCAACACTTAGACCACCAACCCGTCTTCACGGCTGCCCGCCGTCTGAAAGGACAA
>NZ_JARHXQ010000169.1:0-13936 GCF_029222765.1 Arthrobacter sp. Cr_A7
CTCTGCTGCCGCTATTCCTTCGGCGCCGTCACGCCAAAAACCAGCAGTGAGCTCGTGGCGGTGGCCAGGAGTTCGCCGGTTGGCCCCATGATGCGCCCTTCCGCGAAGATGACCCGCGATCCCGTCTTCACCACCGATCCCGCCGCCCGCAGGATGGCGTGCTTGAGGGTGATGGGGCGGAGGTAGCTGACCGAGCGGTCAATGGAGGTGTAGCCGAACCCGGGGGCCAGCGTGCTGTGGGCGGCGCAGCCCACCACGGTATCCAGGAGAGTGCAGGCCAGGCCGCCGTGCACTACACCCAGCGGGTTGTAGTGCGCCTCGGCAGGCCGGCACTCGAACTCCACCCGGCCGGACTGCACGTCCACCAGATCCAGGTTCATGAGTGCGGCCATGGGCGGGCGGGGGATGCTGCCGTCCCGCATGCCGGTGAGGAACTCCAGGCCGGACATCCGCGGCAGGTGTTCCAGCGATATCCGCGGATCGGTCCAGCTGAAGGTCTCCGTGCGCTCCGCTGACCCGCTCGCATCCATGGACTTCTCCTCTTCGACGGCCCGTGCTTGCCCGGGAAACTGCCAACCGTGTCCGGGACAGTGCCAGCTTAGGCGACGCTGTGCCCCGCCTTCTCCTGCCACCCGGTCCACGTGGTCAGCCGGACCGCGTCCAAGGCCAGCAGGTCACCGGGTATGGTTTCCCTCCGCTGTTGTCCTTCGGCCGGCAGTCCCACCTTGGCCTGTGGGGATAGCGGGAGGATCTGCAAAACCACGTCTGCGCCGGGGATGATGCCGCAGTCTGCGGCGTTGAGGAGCCAGGGCGAGCCGTCCCAGAACCGGTCCGCCACGGCCACGCCGTCCACCAGGATGCGGGCAACATCGCCGGCCCAGTGGATCTCAAGCTCTGCGTGGGCCTGGGCGAATGCCTCGGCTGGCAGGTCCAGGCTGTACGTCTGCGCCAGCCCGTCGATCACCTCGGGTTCGGGAGCGGCGGCCCGGTTGGCGGCCTCTCCATAGGACGCAGGAACCGGGCGGGCAGGGCGCACCAGCCGGGCCTCGATACTGTGTCCACGCTGGGGAGTGCCCGCGGTCCGGATGTCCACGGGTAGGAACGAGCGCGTCCGCGGGTCGTAGCGGTCCACCGCGGGTTCTCCCTGTGACCTTCCAGCCAGCAGCCCGTCGCGGTCCAGCCACAGCCGGTCCGTGGAGAACACCAGGTCGCGGCCGCGGCGGCCACTCAGAATCCAGGCCTGGTCCGCGAGCCCGGCAGGGAGGAGCAGGACGTCGAGGACTGCGTCCCCTGACTGGGCAGCCAGCATCACGGGTTCGCTGACGGCGAGGCGTTGCGTGCGGCCCGGTGCGGAGAGTCCCGGTGCGGAGAGTGCCGGGCCACCGACCTCGGTGCCCCGGGCGAAGCGGAGCTCCACAGGGACACCGGCCTCGGCCGCCAGGACCAGGGTTGGCGCAGCGCCCGGCGCAGCTTCCAGCACTGTCAAGAGGGACGCTGTGGCCCATTCAAGGGTCACACCTCGCACCTCCAGGTTTATCGGCCAGTGGGCGATGGTTCCCGCCGGCACGTCGACAGGGACCTCGGGAAAGGTGACCGGGCCGCCGTCGAGCATTACCTCAAACTGCGCTCCGCGGTAAGTATCGAGCGGGATGTGCGGCTGGTGCCACGTGATGAAGAGGAAGCCCGCGGATCCGTCGCTGCGCAGGGCCCACCGAAGCGTGGCGGTGTCGTCGATGCCCGCCGGCAGCACCTCGGGCAGGGTGGACGGCATCTCTGCGAGGCGGTCGCCGAAAGCCGCCAGGAATGCGTGCTGTTTCCGGAGGGCGGCGAAGCTGGGTGCGAGGCGGCCTGATGCTCCGATCGGTGCGTGGAAGTCGTAATCGAACCGGGGCAGGTCATTCGGGTACCCAGTCGCCTGCGACTCCTGCAGCCCGTCGGCCGGGTTCATGCCGCCGGCAAACATGTAGTAGCCCTGCCAGGCGGAGCCGTTGCCGATCTTGTTGTGCGCCACCGCTGCCACGTCGAGCCCCCGCGGCCACGGCCGGCGCTGGTAGGCAGTGGCCATGCCGCCCGCAAGCTCGCAGGTGGCCGGCGGGAACAGGGCCGACGGCGTGCGCGGCGCACGCGTCCCGCTTCCGTTCCCGAACTGCTCCCGAAGGTCCGCGCCAATGCCGGGATCGTCCCAGACGTGGCTGAAGAAGTAGTGCTCGCGAAACGTCGGATCCCATGGGGAGTCGGCATCCACCCAGAACCCGTCACCGTAACCGCCGAAAAGCGGCAGGACCTCGCCGTCGGGAAGCTCGGCACCACCCCACGCCGTTGCGGTCCAGACGGGGGCGGACAGGCCGGCATTCCGTGCAAGCTTCTTGAGCTCGTTGATGTGCCCGGGCTGGTCGTACAGTTCGTTCTCCAGCTGGATGCCGATCACGTTGCTGCCGGGGCCCATCAGCCCGTCCAGCTCCTGCCCCAGGTAGCCGAACCAGCGCTCCACCAGCTCCAGATAGCCAGCATCGTTGGTGCGGTGCTTCACCGTGGCCGCCTGCACCCAGTCCGGGAAGCCGCCGTTGCGGACCTCGCCATGGCACCAGGGGCCCACCCGCAGCACCACGTCCAGCCCTGCCTCCGCGCACAGCCGGACGAACGCAGCAACGTCCAGGCCGCCGTCGAAACTGACCTTGCCCTCCGTGCGCTCGTGGTGGATCCAGAAGATGTAGGAGGCCACCACGGTGATGCCACCGGCCTTCATCAGCCGCAGCCGCTCCTCCCACCGCTCCCGGGGCACCCTGCTGAAATGGAGTTCACCGGACACAGGAATCCCCGGTTTTCCACCGATCTCCACGTAGCGGTTGGTGACACGGAACCTTTCGTGGCGGTCCAGCGTGTTGCTCATGGCCGGCGAGGTGAGCGGAGAGTCCCATGCTTGATGGATGGCGCCGAGGGTGTTGGACGCGGGTGAGGGGTTGGGCATAGGACAGAGTATTGCATAGTTCGGGAAGCGCTTTCCCACATGATGTGCGGGCGGGCGTTGAACCCTGCGGAAGGCTTCGAAATACTTGAAGGAAGGCACTAACCGAGGTAAGGCGGTGGCACGGATGGCCAGCGGGACGGGGGATATCCGGAAGCGGCTGGAGCGCGCCGCCGAGGTGCGGTCCTACCGCGGAGCGGGAATCAGCGCGGAGGAGGAAGCCGCCCTCGACGCCCTGGATGAGAAGGAGCGGGCGAAGCGCCGTAAGGTGAGCGACGCCGCCAGGGCCGAATACCTGGTCCGGGATGCCATGGCGCAGGGGAAGTTCGACAACCTCAAGTACGCGGGCAAGCCGATTCCGGGGCTGGGGGAGTCGTACGATCCCGACTGGTGGGTCAAAGGCCTTCTCCAGAGGGAGAACATCAGCGGCCTGGGTCCGCCCGCAATCCTCCTGCGCACCGAGGATGCGGAGCTGGATGCAAAGCTCGATGGCCAGTACACGGAGCAGCAGGTCCGGGACCTCCTGGTGGACTTCAACAGGCGCGTCATCGACGCACGGCGACAGCTCCAGGGCGGCCCGCCCGTCATTACCAAAACCCGGGATGTCGAGGATGAGGTGAAGCGCTGGCGCCAGCGCCGGGCGTCGCGGGCCGTTGAGGCGGCGCCCGAGCCTCCGGAAGCACCGCGCTCATGGTGGCAACGGCTGTGGAAAGGGACCGGCTAGGAGCCGTACGACGCCGGTGCCTCCCGCCGTCGTCGGCGTGCCCTTCAGGGACGTTCAGTTGCTGCCAGGGTTTTGAGCCAGTACAAACAGCTCGCAGAGCGCGTTGTAATAGCGCCCGGTCTGTCCTTGGTGGACCAGCCCGATCCGGGTGCACACCTTCTGCGAGGCCGTGTTGGCCGGCGCGGTTACCGCCACAACCTTGGGAAGTCCGCTGTCCATGGCGTAGGCAAGGACGGCTGCGGCGGCCTCCGTTGCATAACCGTGTTCCCAGAAGTCCGGGTGGAAGTGCCAGCCGATTTCCGTGTCCCCGGACGGCTGCAGCGGTAATCGGCCCGACGCCGGTATGGACTTCAGGAGCAGGGTTCCGGCCAGTTGTCCTCCGGCTTTGAGCTGGACCGCCCACACGGGGTGCACCGGGTGACCCATGTCCCGCCAGGTGCGGATGCGTTCCTCGGCCTGGACCCGGTTCGTCATGACCTGCGGCGGGTTGCCGATGAAGCGCTGCACCTCCCAGCGCGAGTAAAGATCCAGCACGAAGTCCGCGTCCTCCGGCTCCCACTGGCGGAGGATCAGCCGCTCCGTTTCGAGGGTCTTCACGCCGCTTATTGTGGCAGAGGGACTGGGCCTTGCTCCGGTTTTCCACATAGGAACTTTGGCTCCCGGCAATTGTCACACCCTGCTGGAAGACTTTGTTTATGGAAGCGGTTGGGGCTTTGGCAGGGGTGAGCGGGGCGGGCATTCCCTGTGTGCCGGCTGCTTCTGCTGAGCCGGTGGTTGCTGATGTCCGGTCCGTCGACACCGTCCTGGAAGCTATGGCTGGCGTCCCGCTGGGGCGTCGCTGTTCCGGACGCCCAGGCTGCCGTGCCGCCGGTCGCTGATGTCCGGGAGGCTCTGGCGGCTGTGCCGTCGGTCGCTGACGTCCATGAGGCTCTGGCTGCCATGCCGTCGGTGACTGATGTCAGGGTTGCCCTGGATGCGGTGCGGGTTTGTGCTGATGGTGCCGCCATGATTGATCAGCTGCGGGAGCTTGAGGATTTGAAGTCTGCCGCGGCTGCGAAGCAGGCTGACATTGCTGTTGCCTTTGATCTGTTCCAGCGCCGGGCCCAGGCTGCGGCCGGGGTTCCTGCAGATGAGCAAGGTGCCGACGTCGGCCCCCAGATCGCATTGGCGCGGCGGGAGTCACCGTCCCGCGGAGGAAGGCTGCTGGGCCTGGGCAAGGCCGCAAAGGATATGCCGCACACCTTTGCGGCGTTCCGGGCGGGGCAGCTGAATGAATGGCGCACCACGCTGGTCGTGCGGGAAACAGCCTGCCTGTCGGTCGAGGACCGGCAGGCGGTGGACGAGGAGCTCGCCGCGGACACCGGCACGTTCACCGGCGCCGGAGACAAAGCCATTGTTGCCGCTGTCCGGGCCGCCGCCTATCGGAAGGATCCCCAGTCTGTGGCGCGGCGGGCCAGCCACGCCGTGACCGAACGGACCGTGTCGTTGCGTCCGGCGCCGGACACCATGACGTACCTGACCGCGCTGCTGCCCGTCGCCGAGGGTGTGGCCGCGTACGCGTCGCTTACCCGGCATGCCGATACCTTGCGGGCCTCCGGGGATGAACGCTCCAAGGGTCAGATCATGGCAGATTCCCTGGTCGAACGCGTCACTGGCACCCCGGGCGGGATCACCGGGATCGACATCCAGCTCGTCATGACCGACCGCACCCTCTTTCAAGGTGACAGCGAACCCGCCCGACTCACCGGCTACGGCACCGTCCCCGCACAATGGGCACGCGAAACCATCCTGAACAGGACAACCGGCACCGGTTCAGCGGGGATGGCCGCCCCGGACGCTTGTGCTGGCACTGCTGTTGGTGTTGGTTCTGGTTCCGGTTCTAGCACTGATGCTGGCGTCAGTTCTGGCATTGATGCTGGCACTGATGTTGGTTCTACCCATCAGCATGAATTGTCGGTCTGGCTCCGCAGGCTCTACACAGCCCCCGGCACCGGTGAGCTGGTCGCGATGGACTCAAAAGCCAGGTTCTTCCCACCCGGGCTCCGCCGGTTCCTCCAGGTCCGGGACGACACCTGCCGGACCCCGTTCTGCGACGCGCCAATCCGCCACGACGACCACATCATCCCCTGGCACAACGACGGCCCAACCACCGCCGGGAACGGCCAAGGGCTCTGCGAAGCCTGCAACCACACCAAGGAAAACCCCGGCTGGACCGCAAAACCCATCCCCGGAACCCGCCACACCGTCGAAACCCGGACACCAACAGGCCACACCTACCGCTCCACCGCGCCGCCACTGCCAGGGACTTCACGGGAGTTGGTCCCTCTGCCCGAGGCTCCGCAACATCAGGCACCACTGCCCCCAGCGTCACCCGATCAAAAAGCGGTGCCCGGCACGCGGGCGGGAGCTGGAACTAAGCCGGCCATCCGCCGTCGTACCGTCCGTAACCCAGACCGGGAACCGGTTCGTCGCCAGGAAGCAATGAAGCACACCGTTCAGGTGCTGGGAAGGGCGGGGCCTTCAGGGTAGTGCCGACACGCCCAGCAGTCGCTCGGCGGCGGCAGCCGTCAGGGCTTCGGGCTTGGGCTCGGTGACGGGTTGGGGCCCATCATCGATGGGGGAGGCGGCGGGAACGGACCGGCCGGGTAGAGCGGTGCCACCTTCAGCATGTAGTTAGCCCACTGTGGTCCTGCAATCATGTAGCCGTCGAGCCGGGGGTAGAACGTCCCGTTGATGGTGACGTTCTGGCCGGGGCGCTTTTGGCTCTCAAGTGGGTCCCCGAAGAAGGACGCAGTGGCAAGTCCACTGGTATAGCCGACGATCCAGGTTGCACCGTTGTTGTTGGACGTGCCGGTTTTGGCCGCCGTCGGCACCTTGTCATGGACTTTGGGGTTGATCCAGAAGCCGGAGCCCCTCACAAGCACGTCCTGCAGCACGTTGTTCACGCCTCGGGCAACGTCCGGCTTTACGGCATCCCTGCACTCGACAGGCTGCGCAGGAAGCTTCCCGCCGGAGGCTTCAGTGACCTCAAGGAGGGCAACCGGGGTGCAGTAGCGGCCGTCATTGGCGAAAGTGGCAAAAGCGTTCGCCATATGCAGCGGAGCGACGTTGGTGGCACCGAGCAGGTTGCCCAATTGGTGCATGTTGATGGGGGAGCCGTCCAGCCCGTTGTGCAGTCCTACCGCGTCCACCATCTTCTGGATGCCGCAGAAGTCCAGTTGAGTGGCCGAAGCGAAGGTAGCCGTGTTGATGGAGTTGTACAGGCCGTAGTTGATGGCCATCTTCCGGTAGAAGCCCTCTTCGGCGTTCTGCAGGTCATCGGCGGCGCCCAGTTCAGGATTGTTCTGCGCGGTGCTGTAGGCGCCCAACACCTTGCCGCAGCTCGACCTCCACGGGAAACCCAGCGGGTAGACGCGGCGTGATGCGTCCACTTCCGCGGTAAGGGGCTTGCCCTCGTTCAGCCACTGAGCGAACGTGAAGGGCTTCATGGTCGAGCCCGTCTGGAACCCGCCGGCTCCGTTCAGATTATTGCCCTGCGGGTCCTTGGCATCAACATTGAAGTTCAAATGGGTATCGAACTTGCCCGGTTCCGCAAGGAACACGGTGTTCTGCGCCATCGCCAGGATCTTCCCGGTTCCTGGCTGCACCGTCACCAGTGCTGCACCCCACCGGTCGGGGTTGGGCCCCGCCGTGCCATCCACCTGCGCCTGCGCCGCCGCCTGGAGCCGGCTGTCCAGCGTGGTCACGATCGTCAGCCCGCCGCGGTACAGCTTGCGCTGGCGTTCCGTCTCATTCGGCCCGTACGCCGGGTTGTTCAGGATGAGATGCGAGATGTAGTCGCAGAAGTACGGGGCCATCGTGGCATTGGCGCAGCCCTGCCGCTCCGGGCTGATCTTGAGCTCGATCGGGGTGGCCACTGCTTCATCGTGTTCGGCTTGCGTGATCTTGCCGAGACGGAGCATCTCGCCAAGCACCTGGTTGCGCCGCACCATTGAGTTGTCCGGGTTGAGCGCCGGGTTATAAAACGTGGGGCTGTTCACGAGCCCCGCCAGCAGCGCGGCCTGGGGCAGGTTGAGGTCCTTGGCCTTAGTGCTGAAGAAGTAGCGTGCAGCAGCTTCAACACCGTAGGCGTCGCTGTTGAAGAACACGATGTTCAGGTAGCCCTCGAGGATCTGCTCCTTGCTGAACTCCTTTTCCAGGGCGAGGGCGAGTTTCATCTCCCGCAGCTTGTCGCCAAGGTCCTTTTGCCCGCTGAGGATCACCTCGTCCGGCCGGTCCTTCGAAAGCCGCGCCTCGTTGATGACATTGGTGACGTATTGCTGGGTGATGGTGGAGGCCCCCTGCCTGTCACCCTTGGTCACATTCGAGACCAAGGCCCGCACAATCCCCTGAGGGTCGACGCCGGCGTGGTCATAAAACCGGCTGTCCTCGATTGCGATGACCGCGTCCTTGATGTACGGGGACATCTGATCCAGCGGTACCCTGACGCGGTTCTCGGCATAGAACGTGGCGATGGTTTGGCCGTCGGAGGTCAGGACTTTGGTGGATTGCGACGGCGGCTCCACGGTCAGCTCCGCGGGCAGGCCTTCAAAAAACCCGACGGAGTTGCTAACCCCAAACTTGGCCGCTGCCAAAGCAGGCGCCACCAGGCTGGCAACCAGGATCCCGCACATGATGCTCGCGGCAAGGAACCCCAGGAGTTGTCCCAGGGCGCGTCCGGGACCGCGCTTGCGCTTCCGCTTCTTCGCCATTCATCAGCCCTCGAACTCGGAGGTGTGAATCGAGGATACGCCCCTATATCAAGGCGGGCCAGAGCCCGGCAGGTCAGGATATGGTCACGAAAATTGCTTGACCCAGCGATAGTTAACGACATATCGTTAACTATCGCTGAAGAAGTCAGCGTAAAGATTGAAAGGACGATGCCACTATGAAAGGCATTTCTGACGAAAGATTTCCCGGCCCGGAATTTGCGAGGGGCCGGTTTGAGCGGGGCCGCGGCCGCAGGGGCCCGCACGGGCACCGCGGCGGCGGGTTCGGTCCCGGCTTTGGGCCTGGCTTTGGTCCGGGATTCGGACCCGGCTTTGGTCCCGGTTTCGGCCGTGGCTCCCGGCGGGCCAGCCGCGGGGATGTCCGCGCCGCCATCCTGTCGCTCCTGGCCGAAGCACCCTCGAACGGTTACGGCTTGATCAAGACCATTGCCGAAAAGACGGACGGCGCGTGGCGGCCCAGTCCAGGATCCATCTACCCCACGCTGCAGCAGCTCGTGGACGAGGACCTGATTACCGCATTGAGCGAAGGCCGCGGCACGGAGTTTGCACTTTCCGACGCCGGCAGGGCCTACGTGGCGGAGCATGCCGAGGAGATGGAAAATGCGTGGAACGCCGGTCCGGACAGCTCCGACCGGGAGTTCCACCAGAGCATCGGCAAGTTGATGGGCGTCATTCACCAGTTCCGCAGCGGCGTCACAGAAGAACAGCGGGCGGCTGCCATCGAAAAGCTGGATGAGACCCGCCGTGCACTGTACAAGATCCTGGCGGACTAGGTTGGGGGAACCCTTAGGCGCAGCCCGCTATGCGAAGGAGTCTTCCTTGGCATGGAGTTCGGCGGAATCCTTGGCAGTCGAATCCCGAGCGGTGGAATCCTTGGCGGCGGCCGGAACGGCAGCGGTCAGGAGATGGGAAGCGGCGGTTCGCAGGGGGTTGAAGCCGGAGCCAAGCTCGCCGAACGCGTAGGCGCTCTCGGCGTGCTCGGAGAGGTCCACTCCGGCAGTTTCCGCCTCATGGCTGACCCTGAACCCGATGGTCTTGTTGATGATCCGGCCGATGACCAGGGTTCCCAGGCCGGACAGCAGCAGGGTGATGACAACGGCCGCGGTTTGGGCGATGAGCTGCTGGACCCCGCCGCCGTAGAAGAGCCCGCCGCCCTGGCCCTCAATGGGGAGAGCGATGAATCCCAGTGCCAGGGTGCCGATGAGTCCGGCGCCCAGGTGGACTCCCACCACATCCAGGGAGTCATCCAGTCCAAAACGGTACTTGAGGTCAACGAACACGGCGCAGGCGGCACCCGCCACCAGGCCCAGGCCGATTGCGGCCACCGGGCTGATGTTGGCGCAGGACGGGGTGATGGCCACGAGTCCGGCCACCACGCCGGATGCCGCGCCGAGGGAAGTGGGGTGGCCGTGCCGGAGCTTCTCGGTGACCAGCCAGCTCAGCATGGCTGCCGCCGGAGTGACCAGGGTGTTGACCCAGATCAGGCCGGCCTGCTCGGCCGTGGTTGCAGCACCGCCGTTGAAGCCGAACCAGCCGAACCAGAGGATGGCGGCGCCCAGCATGATGAAGGGCACGTTGTGGGGGCGGTGGTTGGGATCCTTGGCGAAGCCGTGCCGCTGGCCAACGATCAGGGCAAGAACCAGTGCGGCTGTTCCGGAACTGATCTCCACAACAGCGCCGCCGGCGAAATCGATGACCTGGCCGAAGATGGCGGTGACTGCTCCACCGGCGCTCATCAGGCCGCCGCCCCAGATCATGTAGGCCAGCGGGCAGTAAACCAGGGTGATCCACACCGGCACGAACAGGGCCCATGCGCTGAACTTCGCGCGGTCGGCGATGGCGCCGCTGATCAGTGCCACCGTGATGATGGCGAAGGTGGCGCTGTAGCCGGCCTTGATGAGGTCGGGGGAGCCCATGAGGTTCTGCAGCCCGAAGTTGGCGAAGGGGTTGCCGAAGATGCCCAGGACACCCTCGCCGGTGGTCATGGAGTAGCCCCACAGGACCCACACCACGCCGACGATGCCGGCGGAGATGAAGCTCATCATGATCATGTTCAGCGCGGCCTTGGCACGGGTCATGCCGCCGTAGAAGAGTCCGAGCCCGGGCGTCATCAGCAGTACCATCGCGGCTGAAATCATCAGCCAGACATGTTGGGCAGAGATTTCCACCGGCAGGTCCCTTCGGATGTGAGCTTGACGGGGCGCTGCAGCCCCTTGCCTTTCCCCCGCCGTCCATCTTTCGTTGGTTGTGTTTCGGAAAAGACCGCTCAAAGTTGCCGTGACGTTACACAAATCGGCTTTGCGTGAAGTTCGCGTGTCAGCTGTGTTTCGGCGGTGTTAACGAGCGCCATCCCGTACCTCTCATCGAAAGTCCCCCGTCCCCTTCACAGGCGAATCCACAGGCGACTGCCTGTTGAGAAGGTGAGAAGCCGCCGTCGTACGTCGTTCCCGGCTACGTTTCCTGCCTGTGAACGAGGACTCACGCTGTCTCAGCGCCTGCAGTGCGATGACTCAGAGGGATGGGACCTGTAGCAACTGGGCGTCCGATCTTTTGCGCGAGGCTCTCACGATGCGCACCTGGACGCGTTTGAAGAATAAGTGCACGCCCTCCGCAGCTTCCTGGACCCTGCCGGGTAAAGCGGCGGGGGCGTGCAGCCGGCAGGTTCAGAACTGGCGGGCGTTGGCCAGAACGGGAAGCTTGGTGCGGACTTCGTCCACAAGCGAGGGATCGATCTCCACGACGGCGAGCCCGGGCTTTCCGTCCAGAGCCGCCAGTGCGGACCCCAGCGGGGAGATGACGGCACTGTGCCCGATTCCGGTGGGAGCCGCTCCGGCCGGACCTGCCCCGGTGGTTTCGGGGTCGCCCTGGCCGCAGGCCACCACGAACGTGGTGCTGTCCAGCGCGCGGGCCCGGACCAGCAGGTCCCACTGCTCGGCCTTGCCCTCGCCGGCGCCCCAGGACGCGCACACGATGTTGACCTGCGCGCCGGCCTTGGCATTGGCCGTAAACAAGGCAGGGAAACGGACGTCGTAGCACGTGGCAAGTCCGAAGACCGTGCCGTTGAGTTCGAACGTCACAGGGCTTTTTCCCGCATCCACTGTCTTGGACTCCATAAAGCCGAAGGCGTCGAAGAGGTGCACCTTGTCGTAGGAGGTGTCCAGGCCGGGGCCGGTGACCAGCAGCGTGTTGCGGACGCGGCCGTCCTTTCCAGGAGTGAACATCCCCGCTACGATCGCAATGTCCAGTTCCCGGGCAATGCCGCGGACCTTTTCCGCCCACGGTCCATCAAGCGGTTCGGCGATGTCCTTCAGGGAATGGCCGAAAGCGCGCATGGCTGCCTCGGGGAAGACCACCAGTTCCCCGCCGGCGGCTTTGGCCTCCGTTGCGTACTCCCGGATCAGCTCCAGGTTGGCAGCAAGGTCTGCGCTGCTGATGATTTGGGCGACTGCAAGACGCATGGAAGAACTCCAATCTGTTGTATACATAATGTATGGGAAAAATGCCGGGAACGGCGGCGTCCGGTCGCGAGAAGGCGTACATCCACCTGCGTGAGAACGTCCTGACTGATCCGGAGCTTCAGGGCCGGTTCCTTAACGAGACAGAGCTGGCGGCAGACATCGGTGTTTCCCGCACCCCGGTCCGTGAAGCCCTGCTCCTCCTGGTATCCGACGGGCTGGTGGAGCTGATTCCCCAGCGCGGTGCGTACGTCCCGGCCGTCACCGGCAGGGAGATTTCCGAGCTCATGGAGCTGCGCGGCGTGCTGGAAAATTACGCTGCCCGGCTGGTCATCGCCGAGCAGCGCGTCCCCGCGGGCCTGATGCAGGAAACGCTGGACCTCCAGGCCAGGATTCCGGATACCGAAAGCCCGGGGGATGCCCGCGAATTCATCCGGCTGGACACCCTTTTCCATCAGCAGCTCATCGACGCCGCCGGAAATGAACTCATCTCCCGGACCTACAGCAAGCTTCACGTCCGCCAGATCCTGGTGGGCGTTGCCGCCCTGTTCCGGACAGGCGGCCGGCGCCAGGACGTGTGCGCCGAACACCAGGGCATCCTTGACGCCCTGGTGGCCGGCGACGCCGTCCAGGCGCAGAAGGCGATCGACGAGCACTTGGCAGTTACCCGCGATATCCTGCTGCGCACCTGACGGGTTCAGCGGGAGTCGCCCACTCCCGACGCCCGCTTGGCTTCCGCCGCGCCTTCCAGGAGGAGGCGGTAGTCCTGGTCCTCCACGGTGTCGTTGTCGCGGCCCATGGCGAGACCCACCAGGGTCACGACGGCGGCGACGGCAACGTAGATGGCCACCGGAATCCAGGTGCCGAACTGGGAGAGCAGCACCGTGAACATCAGCGGGGCGATGGCGCCGCCGATCACGCCGGCAAAGGTGTAGGCCAGGGAGCTTCCGGTGGAACGCAGCCGGGGGGAGAACTGTTCCACGATGAAGGCGGCCTGCGGGCCGTACATGAACGAGTGTGCCGCGAGCCCCAGGACGATGCCAACGATCAACATGGGCTGGTTGTCGCCGCCCAGGATGCCGAAGAAGATGAAGGTCCACACGGCGCCGACCACCGCACCCACGCCGTAGACCAGGCGGCGGTTGAACCGGTCCGAAACGGCGCCGGCCAGCGGGATCATAAAGAGCTGGAAAGCGGAGCCGATCAGGACGGCGGTGAGGACCTGGTTGCGCTCGTAGCCCAGGGTCTGGATGCCGTAGGTCAGGGTGAAGACGGTAAACAGGGCGTACAGCACGTCCGGTCCCACACGGCAGAGGATGGCGGCGATCAGCGGGCGCAGTTCATGGCTGAAGACTTCGCGGATGGGAGCATGCGGCTGCTCGCCGTGGGCCGCGATCGCCTTGAAGACGGGGGTGTCCTCCAGCCGCAGCCGGATCCACAGGCCGAACGCGACCAGCAGCGCGGAAACCAGGAACGCGATCCGCCAGCCGTAGCCGAGGAACTGTTCCTCGGTCAGCATGAGGGTCAGGACTGCGAGGGCGCCGTTGGCGAGCAGGTTGCCGGCGGGCGGTCCCACCTGTGCGGCCGAGGCCCAGAAGCCGCGGCGGTGCGGGTCGCCGTACTCACTGGAGAGCAGGACGGCGCCGCCCCATTCGCCGCCGACACCCACGCCCTGGGCAAAGCGCAGGAGCACCAGGATGATGGGCGCCGTGATGCCGATGGCGTCATACCCCGGCAGGACGCCGATGAGGACGGTGGCCACACCGATGATCATCAGCGTGGTGACCAGGACCCTCTTGCGGCCGATGCGGTCGCCCAGGCGGCCGAAAATAATGCCACCAACAGGGCGGGACACGTAGCCCACGGCGTACGTGGAGAAGGCCAGGATGGTGCCCGTCAGGGGATCGGAGGCGGGGAAGAAAACGATGGGAAAGACGACGGCGGCGGCCGCTGAGTAGACGGCGAAGTCGTACCACTCGAGGGCCGTCCCGGTGAGGCTGGCAGCAAAGGCCGTGTAGAGGCC
>NZ_JARHXQ010000016.1:0-29305 GCF_029222765.1 Arthrobacter sp. Cr_A7
AAGGCGCAGAACGAAGCCAAGGCATCCGGACGCATCGATGTTTCCGGTGACGACCAGGCCCCCCTGACGCAGTCCCTGGCGGACCTGCTGCCTGAGGGTTTCACCGTCTCCACGGAACCCGAAGCACCGGCGGAGGCCCCCGTGCAGACGCCGGCACCCGCCGTCGAGCCTGCCGCAGCCGAAGCCCCCGCGAAGGCTGCGGAAGCTCCCAAGCAGGAAGCTCCCAAGGCTGCCGCGCCGGCTCCCAAGCAGGAAGCTCCCAAGCAGGAAGCCCCGAAGCAGGAAGCCCCCAAGGCTCCCGCCCCGGCTCCCAAGCCTGCGGCGGAAAAGCCAGAAGCTGCCCCGGCAGCTGCGGCGCCCAAGCCTGCAGCAGTACCTGCTCCGCCGAAGCCGGTGGCCAGGCCCGCCGCGCCGAAGCCCGCCGCCCGTCCTGCCCCCAAGGCAGTGCCGAAGCCGGCCGGTAAGAAGACCACTTAGTTCACAGCTGCCGGAGGTTCCGCCTTCCGACAGTCAGCAACCAGCATGCCGCCCGCAGGGGCGGCTGCGCGATGAAGCTGCAGGCATAGCCTGCGGATACGTAAGGAGATCGGTTCCCATGCCGAAGATGAAGACCCACAGCGGTGCTAAGAAGCGCTTCAAGCTGACCGGCAGCGGCAAGCTGCGCCGCCAGCAGGCCAACCGCCGCCACTACCTGGAGCACAAGTCCTCCCGGCTGACCCGTCGCCTCGCCGGCGACAAGATCGTCTTCAAGGGCGACGCCAAGGTCATCCGGAAGATGCTCGGCATCTAATTTCCAAGTTCTTTGACTGACAGCCACCTGGTTGTCAGTCACCTGCCAAACAGCCTTCTCAGGCCGCCGGGAAACCGGCAGTAGATGCTTGGGATCAGATTTTCGAAGGAGTACGCACGTGGCACGTGTGAAGAGGGCGGTCAACGCCCACAAGAAGCGCCGGGTTATCCTTGAACGCGCAAAGGGCTACCGTGGACAGCGTTCACGCCTGTACCGCAAGGCCAAAGAGCAGCTGCTGCACTCGTTTGTGTACAGCTACGGCGACCGCAAGAAGAAGAAGGGCGACTTCCGCCGCCTGTGGATCCAGCGCATCAACGCGGCTTCCCGCGCCAACGGCCTGACCTACAACCGCCTCATCCAGGGCCTGAAGGCCGCTGAGGTTGAGGTCGACCGCCGCATGCTGGCCGAGCTGGCTGTCTCCGACGCCAACGCCTTCGCCGCACTGGTCCAGGTCGCCAAGGACTCGCTGCCGGCCGACACCTCCGCCAAGAAGGTTGTTGCCTAGCAACGCTGCTCCCCGTGAGGGGACAGTTCAGGAACGGGTGGCAGCAGCCACTACAGTTCTTATATGAACGAAACCGGGCGCCCGCAAGATTTTCCACTCTCCAACCCCCGAGCTGATCGGGTCCGGGATGTGGCAAAACTTGCAGGGCGCCCGGCCCGTTTAAAGCGTGGACAGTTCCTCGCGGAGGGGCCCCAGGCCGTGCGGGAGGCCTTGAAGCTTCACCACGAGCGCCTCGCCGCGGGAGCCCCCGGTATCGTCACGGAAGTTTTCGCCAGCGAGGCCTGCCTTGACCGGTTTCCGGAGTTCGAGGAACTTGCAGAAGGAACCAACGCCCGGCTGGCCACGGACGAGGTCCTCGCGGCTATGGCGGACACCGTCAACCCGCAGGGCATCATCGCCGTGTGCGGCTTCGTCGATGTGGCGCTGGAGGAAGTGCTCGACGCCGGGCCCCGCCTGATCGCGGTGCTTTGCCAGGTGCGCGACCCAGGAAACGCCGGCACCGTTCTGCGCGCCGCGGACTCCGCAGGGGCTGATGCCGTGGTCCTGACCTCTTCCAGCGTGGACATTTACAACCCCAAGGCCGTGCGGTCGACAGCGGGGTCCCTGTTCCACCTGCCCGTGGTGCTGGGCGCGGACCCTGCTGAACTCGTGGCCGCCTGCAAAGCCCGGGGGATCGGTGTCCTGGCTGCAGACGGCTATGGCCCGCTGAACCTGGACGCGCTGCAGGACGAAAACGCCCGCCGCCGCCTAACCGGAGCCGGGCCGGAGTCCATCTATGACCTGGCCGCTCCCACAGCATGGCTGTTCGGCAACGAGGCGCAGGGGCTCTCCGCGGATGAGCTTGCGCTGGCCGACCATCGGGTCGCCGTCCCGGTGTACGGGGCCGCGGAAAGCCTTAATCTTGGCACTGCTGCCACCGTTTGCCTTTACGCGAGTGCGCGTTCCCAGCACTTGCCCGCTGACGTGACCGCCTGAGCTTCCGCCGGGCGTCCGGTGGCATGAATAAAGGCCCCGGATTCTCCGGGGCCTTGGTGCCATGAAATGTCAAATAACGGAAAGCATCAGGGTGCGCGGGTGGCTTTTCCGCGTCCGGTGATGGCTCCGTAGATGCCGGCAACGACCAGGCCGCCGACGATAGCGAGAATCCAGGTGCCGAGGTCAAAGAAGGCAAGATCGCCCCTGTTGAACAGGAGGCTGCCGATCCAGCCGCCAACGATGGCGCCCACCACACCCAAAACAAGGCTGGTGACCCAACCGCCGCCGACCCGCCCGGGCATGACCGCTTTAACGATGGCCCCTACAATGAGGCCGAGAATAATCCACGCAAGAAAACCCATGTCTCCTCCTTATGGTTACCGGGATTTAAGAGTCCCGATGAGCCTCAAGCTAACATAACGGCACCTTAATGTCAGCAGGCTTACGGCCTGCCGCTCACGCAAGCGGAAGCCACACCGGGAACCGGTTCCCGGCGGGCGGCAAGAAAGTACGGCGGACCGCCGGGGGGAGCCTCCGTTTGGTAACGGCGAGGGCGCTGGATTACGCGGCCAGCGGCTTCCTGCGTTCCAGGACTCCGCTGACGACGGCGACCCCGAAGCCGAGGATGGCAAGGACGGCACCTACCAGCGCCGGGGCAACGTAGCCCCAGCCCAGCGCGATGACGAGCCCGCCGAGGAAGGCACCCAGGGCGTTCGCCACGTTCAGCGCCGCGTGGTTCAGGGACGACGCCAGCGAAGGGGCATCCGGTGAGGCGTCCAGCAGCCTGGTCTGCAGAGCAGGAATCAACATTGAGCCGGAAGCGCCCACCACAAAGACCATCACGAAGGCTGACCACGGCCACTGGACTGCCACGGCGTAGACCACCAGCGCCACCGCAATGGCCGGGAGCACCTTGTACAGGGTTCCCATGACCGACTTGTCGGCGATCCGTCCGCCCACAATGTTTCCGGCCACCATGCCCAGGCCGTAAAGGGCCACCACGACGGGAATCAGCGACGACGGGACCCCGGCCACCAGCGTCATGGTGTGGGCGATGTAGGTGTAGGTGGCGAAGAAACCGCCGAAGCCCACAACGCCGATCAGGATGGCCAGCCACACCTGCAGCCGCTTCAGCGCGCCCAGTTCCCTGACGATGCTCGCGTCCGGATGGGCAGGCTGAAAGGGGACGAACCGCCACACCAATACCAAAGTCAGCAGGCCGATGAAGCCCACCAGGACAAAGAGCAGCCGCCAGCCATAGGTCTGACCCAGCCAGGTGGCGAATGGCACACCGATGACGTTGGAGATGCTCAGCCCCGCCATCACCATGGAGATGGCCCAGCCGCGCTTGGAGGGCGGAACCAGCGAAGCGGCAATGACGGCCGCCACGCCGAAGAAGGCGCCGTGCGGCAGGCCGGCGGCAAAGCGTGAAACCAGCATCGACCCGTAGTCGGGGGCGATGAACGACGCCAGGTTGGCCACGGTGAAAAACACCATGAGGCCGAGCGCAAGGTGTTTGCGGGGGAGCCTGGCACCCACCGCGGCAAGCAGGGGAGCTCCAACCACCACCCCCAGGGCGTAGGCGGATATGAGGTGTCCCGCCTCCGGCGTACTGATCCCCAAACCCTGCTCCACCTCTTTGAGCAGGCCCATCATGGTGAACTCGGTGACACCGATGCCCACGCCGCCCATGGCAAGGGCAATAATGGCCATCGCCAGGTTGCGGGAGGTGGTGGGGGCTGCCGTGGACGTTTGGAGGGCGCTGCTCATATGCCTGCTTTTCGAGGAGAAATTCTGCTGGAAGGAGTGTTGCCACGGCGATGGGGCGGAGGGACCTGGACCCCTGTTCGGAAACCCCTGACCGGTGAGGAGTATTCCCGGTGCCTGGCTGAGGTGCCCGGCTGCTCCCATTGTCCCCCATAGAATGATGCGGTGACTGGACTGATACAGGTGGTGGGCGGAGCCGTGGTGGACCGTTTGGCGGAACCGGCCATGTTGCTGGTGGCCCGGCGCAGCGCACCGGAGAAGCTCGCTGGCCTCTGGGAGTTTCCGGGCGGCAAGGTGGAGCCGGGCGAGGACCCGGAAGCGGCCCTGATACGGGAGCTGTCCGAGGAACTGGGCGTCGCTGTCCGGCTGGGTTCCGAACTTCCGGGGGAGGACGCGTTGGGATGGCCGCTGAATGACCGCGCTGCCATGCGGGTCTGGTTCGCGGAAGTCACGCATGGGGAGCCCGCGCCCCTGGAAGACCACGATGAACTGCGCTGGGTGCCGCTGGCGGATCCGGACACGGTCCTGGCCTTGCCATGGATTCCTGCGGACTTCCCGATTGTCCGGGCGCTGCTGGCAACCCTGGCCGTTCCTGCCGGCAAGACATCCGGCTGGAACGGCAGCTAGAACAAAGCCTCCTGGTTTGCCTGCCCTGCCTGTCCCCGGGCTTGGCCTGACCTTTGGAGAAGGCTGCCGGCCGCAGCTTCCGGAATGATGCCTGCGGGGTATTCAGCTTCCTCAACGCGTGGATCGTCCAGGTCCCGGTGGCTGAATCCCGACGATTGAGAGAAGCCGTGCCTTGCCTTGAAATAGCGGACTTTCCCGGCAAGCCAGGTGCGGTACTCCTTGGACGCGTAGGAGCCCGATTCGTACAGGCGACGGTAGCGGCCTGCCAGCTCGGGATGGTTGGCCGCAATCCACTTCATGAACCATTCCCGGGTGCCGGGCTTCAAGTACAACGCACCTGCGGTGACCCCCGTAGCCCCGGCGGCAGCCAGGGAAGCGAAGAGCGCATCCAGCGCTTCGTCGCTGTCCGAGAGCCACGGGAGGATGGGCATGGCCATCACACCGCAGGGAAGGCCGGCCTCGCGAAGCCGGGAAACCAGCTTCAGCCGTGCCCGGGGACCCGGCGTGCCCGGTTCAATAGCCTCGGACAGGGCTTCATTGGTCATGGCCAGCGAGATTCCCAGGCCCACTGGAACCTGGGTGGCAGCGCTTTTCAGCAGCGGGATGTCCCGCGCCAGCAGTGTTCCCTTGGTCAGGATGGACAGGGGTGTACCGGAATCCGCAAGGGCGGAGATGATCCCCGGCATGAGCCGGTACCGGCCCTCCGCACGCTGGTATGGATCCGTGTTGGTGCCGAGTGCCACCTGATGGCGGCCCCAGGATGGTTTGGCAAGTTCCTTGCGGAGTACTTCTGCGGCATTGACCTTGACCACCACCTGGCTGTCGAAGTCCAGGCCGGCGTCGAAGTCCAGGTAGGTGTGGCTCTTGCGTGCGAAGCAGTAGACGCAGGCGTGGCTGCAGCCGCGGTACGGGTTGACCGTCCACTCGAACGGCATGCGGGACCCCGCCGGTACTTTATTGAGCACCGATTTCGCGGTGACCTCATGGAAAGTGATGCCGGCAAACTCGGGAGTGGTCACCGATCGGACCAGCCCGGCGAGCGGGAGGAGCGCCGGAGCGGGTCCGCTGGTTTCCTCCGCAGGTGCCGGCACCAATGCTTGTGCGTCCCATCTCATGCCACCTATTCGAAAACATGTTCGAATAAAAGTCAAGGCCATACCTGGCTTGGCGGATCGTCAGGCTGCAGTTCCCAGACCACAGTCACCGCTGTTTCCACCCGGCTTTCCCCGGGTTCAATAGCCAGGCTTTCCACGGCGCTGGCCCGCAGGATCCCGGCCAGCGGCACCGGGCCCTGTGCCGGATTGTGTTCAGTTACGGAAACCACAGGTCCCAACGTGGCCGAAGCCAAGGCAGCGAACTGCGCGGCAGCCCGGAGCGCATCCTGCCAGGCGGCCGCGCGTGCCTGTTCCCTGACCGCTGAGTCGTCGGAAAGGGTCAACTGCAGGCCGTTGAGCCGGGCGTCGTTGCCGCCTGCGCGGACGGCTTCCGATATGGTGCCGGACGCGGACGCCAGATCCCGAAGCCGGATGCTTAAAGTGCTGCCGGCAACGTAACCCGCAACCTGCTGGCCTTCGCCCTCGCGCCAGACGAGATCGGCGCGCACCGTAAGCCCGGTTGTCCGGGTGTCCGCGGAGGCAACGCCGGCACTGCGGAAGACGGCAATAACCGCAGCCAGTGCTTCCCCCGCGCCGGAATAAGAGGCCTCAACTGAAACGGCACGGCACTCCACGCCGATGGAAACGAGCATCAGGTCCGGGGCGGCTTCCGCCCACCCGGTGCCCGTCACCGTGACAGTGCCGGCGCCCCCTTGCCGCTCCAGGTTTTCCCCGTCCCCGCTCTCTTGGTTCCCGTTCATCCGGCCCATGGTCATGACCAACCCCGGGACGCGAGGGATTCCCCGGAGGGGTAGCCTCCCGCAGCCAGTCCGGCGTGCCGCTCAAAGATATTGGCCGTCCCGGGATTCCCGGTCCGCAGGACGGACCACCCGGCGGCGGCGAGATACAGCGGGATGAACGGAACCCCCAGGCACCAGGCGTACTGGGTGCAGTGCCTTTCCTCATGGCCCAGCAGGGCGGGCAGTGACAGCAGATCGTGCGCCGGGCCCCTGCAGAGGACCACGTTTCCCAGCGTGAACGCCCGTGCAAAGGGCAGCCGCCACCGATAGCCCGCGGCGAGGATGAGGCCGCGCGGACCCCTGCTGAGGCGGGTGCGGGCGGTAACTGCTACGGCCACACCCAGCACCGTACTGCCATTGATGAGGTTCGCAGCCTGCCTCAACCGCTGGGCAGCGGTCAGGGGTGGCAGGGATCCCGGGCGCTGCCGCAGTGTCATGAGGCCATGGTAGCCGGAGGGTTCAATTAGACTGGAGGGCAGTGGCCGCCGGTTTTGCCGGTGTGCCCTGACCTGGTCATTGAATGAACTGAATTTGAGGGCATTCATCCATGACCTGCCAGTGACGGACGCGCCGCCGGGAGACCGCGCAGGGCTGCTCCGCTCGCCGGCAGCCACGACTCGTAGCTAAGAACAGTAGATGACTGAAACTTTGCCGGGCGCCGCCATTCCGAACCCCACGGATGAAGCCGCCATCAACGCCGCTGTAGACCAGGCCATCACCGCCATTGCCGGTGCGGCCACCCTTGACGAGCTGAAGGCGGTGAGGCTGGCGCACACGGGGGAGAAGTCCCCGCTGAGCCTCGCCAACCGTGAAATCGGCAAGCTGCCCAAAGACCAGAAGGCGCTCGCCGGAAAACTCATGGGTGCATCCCGCGGGCGGGTCAACAAAGCGCTCGCCGACCGCACCGAAGTCCTCGAGGCCGAGAACGACGCACGCATCCTCCTGGAGGAGACCGTGGACGTCACGGCGGCTCCGCGCCGCCGTCGTGCCGGTGCCCGGCACCCGCTCTCCACGCTCCAGGACCGCGTGGCGGACATCTTCGTGGGCATGGGCTGGGAAATCGCCGAAGGCCCCGAGGTGGAATCGGAATGGTTCAACTTCGACGCCCTGAACTTCAAGCCGGACCACCCGGCCCGCGAGATGCAGGACACCTTCTTCGTGGAGCCCCCGGAGGCCCACCTGCTCATGCGTACGCACACCTCACCGGTGCAGGTCCGCTCCATGCTGGAACGCGACGTGCCCATCTATGTGCTGTGCCCCGGCAAGGTGTTCCGCACCGACGAGCTGGACGCCACCCACACCCCGGTGTTCCACCAGTTCGAAGGCCTGGCCATCGACAGGAACCTCAGCATGGCGGACCTGCGCGGCACCCTGGAGCACTTCGCCCGGCAGATGTTCGGCGATGAAGCCTCCATCCGGCTGCGCCCCAACTACTTTCCGTTCACCGAGCCGTCCGCCGAGCTGGACATCTGGCACCCGGGTGCGAAGGGCGGTCCGCGCTGGATCGAGTGGGGCGGCTGCGGCATGGTCAACCCCAACGTCCTCCGGGCTGCCGGCATCGACCCGGACGTCTATTCAGGTTTTGCCTTCGGCATGGGCATCGAACGCACCCTCATGTTCCGCAACGAGGTGGGCGACATGCGCGACATGATCGAAGGCGATGTACGTTTCAGCGAGCACTTCGGGATGGAGATCTAACAGTGCGTATCCCACTTTCCTGGCTGCGTGAATTCGCAGAGGTACCGGCCGGGGCAACGGCCGAAGACGTGATGGCCGAGCTGGTCAAGGTCGGTTTCGAAGAAGAGGACGTCCACCGTCCCACGGACACCCTGCAGGGACCCATCGTGGTGGGCCAGGTCCTGAGCCTGGTCAAGGAACCGCAGACCAACGGCAAAACCATCAACTGGTGCCAGGTCCGGGTTGTCCCCGAGGGCAAGGAACAGACCCTCACGGGAGACGGCATTGACCCGTCCGGCGTGCAGGGCATCATCTGCGGCGCCCACAACTTCGTGGAAGGCGACAAAGTGGTGGTCACCCTTCCCGGCGCGGTGCTGCCGGGGAACTTCCACATCTCCGCCCGCAAGACGTACGGCCACCTGTCCGCCGGCATGATCGCTTCGGTGCGCGAGCTGGGCATCGGCGAGGACCACGACGGCATCCTGGTCCTGTCCCGCATCGGACTGGACCCGGAAATCGGCACTGATGCCATGGAGCTCCTGGGCCTCTACGACCAGGCTGCCGAAATCAACGTCACCCCGGACCGTGGCTACGCCTTCTCCATCCGTGGTGTGGCCCGCGAGTACGCGCACGCCACCGGAACAACGTTCACGGACCCGGCCGGCAAGGTCCAGGCCCCGGCTGAACTTTCCGGCGGCTACGGCGTCAAGATCAACGATGACGCACCCATCTACGGCAAGCCGGGCTGCGACCGCTTTGTGGCACGCACGGTCCGCGGCGTGGATGCCACGCGGCCCACCCCGCCATGGATGGTTTCCCGGCTGCGGCTGGCCGGCGTCCGTTCCATCTCCCTGCCGGTGGACATCTCCAACTACGTCATGTTCGAGCTCGGCCAGCCCACGCACTGCTACGACCTGGACAAGCTGTCCGGAGACATCGTGGTCCGCCGTGCCGCAGCCGGCGAGAAAATCACCACCCTGGACAGCAAGGAACGCACCCTTGACGCCGAGGACCTGCTCATCACGGACGACTCCGGCGCCATCGGCATCGCCGGCGTCATGGGCGGGGCGGCCACCGAGGTGAGCGACTCGACGTCGAACATCCTCGTGGAGGCCGCGCACTTCGACGAGGTGTCCATCGCCCGGTCGCGGCGCCGGCACAAGCTGCCCTCCGAAGCCTCGAAGCGGTTCGAACGCGGCGTGGACTGGCAGGTTGCCGGGATCGCCGCGCAGCGTGTGGTGGACCTCCTGGTGGAACTGGGCGGCGGCATCGCCGACGAAACCGGGACCGACGTCGGAACCGCTCCGGACACCGTCACCATCGAACTGCCTGCTGCCTTCGCTGCCGCAAGGATCGGCATCGACTTCACGGAAGAACAGATTGTCACGTCCCTCGAGGACCTGGGCGCGGCAGTGGTGAAGCACGACGGCGGCTATACCGTTACGGCCCCGAGCTGGCGGAACGACCTCGAGACCAAGGAAGACCTTTCCGAGGAAATTGCACGGCTGGTGGGCTATGACAACATACCCGCCACCCTGCCGGTGGCCCCTCCCGGCCGGGGCCTGACTCGCGTGCAGCAGCAGCGCCGCCGCCTGATCCAGGCACTGGCGGATGCAGGCCTCACCGAGGTGCTGTCCTACCCGTTCGTCTCCAAGTCGGCCAATGACACCTTCGGTGTGGCTGAGGAGGGTGCTGCCCGCAGCGCGGTCAAGCTGGCCAATCCCATCAGCGAGGAGCAGGGCTTCCTGCGGACCTCCATCCTGCCCGGCCTGATCGAGGTGGCCAAGCGCAACCATTCGCGGGGCTTCCGCGACCTGGCGCTGTTCGAATCCGGGCTGGTGTTCCTGCCGGGCGAGAACCTGGGAACCGCCTCCATCCCGCCGCTTGGTGCCAAGCCCGCCGATGAGGAGCTGGACGCGCTGTATGACGGCGTCCCGGCGCAGCCCTTCCACCTCGCCGCCGTCCTGACCGGCCATGATTCGCCGGCCGCCGCAGAGCACACGCCTCGCGCGTGGGACTGGGCCGACGCGCTGGACATCGCGCGCCTTGCCGGCGACGTCCTGGGTGTTGAGCTCGTGGTCACCCAGGGCAGCCACCAGGCATTCCATCCGGGCCGTGCGGCGCAGTTGTCGCTGCGCACGGGCGAAGTGGTGGGGTACGCAGGTGAGCTCCACCCCAAGCTGCTGGCTTCGACGGACATGCCTGCCCGCTCGGTGGCACTCGAGATCAACGCCGATGCCCTGTTCGAGGCCGCGCCGGACGTGATCGTGGCCCGCCACATCTCGGCATTCCCGGTAGCCACCCAGGACGTTGCCCTGGTGGTTCCGGCGGATGTGCCGGCGGACGAGGTCCTGGCCGCGCTGCGCGAAGGCGCCGGTGAACTGCTGGAGGATGTTGCACTCTTCGACGTCTACGCAGGCAAGGGCATTGAGGACGGCAGGAAGTCGCTGGCCTTCGGGCTGCGGTTCCGTGCTGCCGACCGGACCCTCACGGCGGACGAAGCCTCCGCCGCCCGGGAAAGTGCCGTAGCACTGGCCGGCGAACGGTTCGGGGCAGTCCAGCGGTAGCAGCCGTTCCCGCGGAGAGCTCCTGAAAGGGCGGGTGCATGGTGTCGCAGCTTGTGGTGCGGGCCATCCCGCCCTTTCTGCTGTCCGGGGAAGCCGGGCAGGTCCGCCGTGACGCTGAAACGGTGCTTGATGCCTCCGAGCTGGCAAGGGCACGGGCCATGGAGCCGGCAGCCGGGGACGGCTTCCTGGCGGGGCGGCTCGCCCAGCGGCTGTTCGCGGCCGAACTGCTGGCCGTGCCCGCCACGCAGCTGGCGGCCTCCTACACGTGCCCCCGCTGCGGCGCCGGACCCTATGTCAGCCACGGCCGCCCGGGTTACCTGCTGGGCGGCGTGCCGGCACCGCTGGCCCTCAGCCTGTCCCGGGCGGCGGGCTGGACACTGCTCGCCGCTGTGGTTGACCCTGAACCCGGACTCCGGCTGGGAGCGGACGTGGAAGATGCCGTCCGCACCGGCTTCGACGGGTTCCCGGCACTGGCACTCAGCGTCGCCGAGCAGCACAGCCTGCGGGCCCTCGACGGCCGGGACCTGCTTGCGGCGAGGGCGAGGCTGTGGGCGCGCAAGGAAGCCTGGCTGAAAATGACCGGGGACGGGTTGCGCACTGCACCATCGTCGGTGGACGTCCTGGCGCGCCCGGAGATAAGGGACCTGGACCCGGCCGGGACCGGGCTGCCCGCCCGCCTGGCGGCCGCCGTCGCGCTTTCCCTCTAGGCGGCGTCAGCGCACCGGCAGGGGCGGCAGGACCTCTTCATACAGCCACGGGTGCAGCAAAGCCTCCGTGTCCAGGGCGGTGGCCCGGTCCACTGCGAGGATGAAGTCATGGGTGGACACGGAACCGTGGCGGTGCCGGGCGGTCCACTCCTGGAGCAGGGCGAAGAATGCGAGGTCGCCGCATGCGAGCCGTACGGCGTGCACGGCCAGCGCTCCCCGTTTGTAGACGCGGTCATCGAACATGTGCTGCGGTCCCGGATCACCCACCAGGAGGTCCTGGGCGTCCGCCGCCAATCCGCGCCAGGCAGCCTCGGCGCGGGCGGCGACGGGCATGACCCCGGCTTCCTCCGACCAGATCCATTCCGCATAGCAGGCAAAGCCCTCGTGCAGCCAAATGTCCTGCCATGAGGCCGCCGTCAGGGAGTTGCCGAACCACTGGTGCGACAGTTCATGGGCGATCAGCCGCTGCGATTCCCAGTCCTGGTCCAGGTGGTTGGGGCCCAGGATGGACATGCCCTGGGCTTCGAGCGGAATTTCCAGCTCATCCTCCGTCACCACCACGGTGTAACCGGGGAACGGGTACGGTCCGAAACAGTCGATGAAGGTCCGCATCATGGCCGGCTGCAGTGACAGCCCGGCCCGTGCACGGTCGGCCAAGGCGGCGGGTACGGCAACGGGCTGCGGCACCGGGGCAGCATGCCTGCCCGTCTCCAGTTCCAGGACGCCATAGCGGCCGATCTGCACCGTCGCCAGGTAGGTGGGCATCGGCTCGGACTGCTCATAAACCCACGTCTCCCGGCTGGAGCGGGTGGTGCGCGACTGCAGGACACCGTTGCATACGGCGCGGTACCCGGCGTCGGTGGTCACGGTAAGCCGGTAGCTGGCCTTGTCCCTGGGGTGATCGTTGCACGGGAACCAGGAGGGCGCCCCGTTCGGCTGCCCGGCCACCAGGACGCCGTCGGACAGCTCCTCCCAGCCCACCTCGCCCCACAGGCCCCTGCGCGGTGACGGATTGCCCTCGTAACGGACCTCAAGCGTGAACTGTTGCCCCGGCTGCAGCGGGGAAGGCGCGGACACCACCAGTTGTTCCGGCCGCTGGCTGAACCTGGCCGCCTTCCGGCCGTCCAGCTGCACCTTCGTGGCCCGCAGGCCGGTGAAGTCCAGGACGATGGCCGACGTCGGCATCCGGGTCACGCCGTGCAGCACAGCCCTGCCGCTGAGCCGGTTGGTGCTGACCCTGTAGTCAAGCTCCAGTTCGTAGCGGTCCACGGTGAAGGCATCGGTGCCGGAGCCGGGCAGGTAAGGGTCGGGGGCAGCGTCCCTGGACACGGGGACGTGGCCGCCGGCGGCTGATACTGGAGAACTCATGGATAACCTTTGCTTGCTTTTAGGCAGGGGGTGCTGCGGGTCCCCGCCACGGACTGACCGGGTTGCCCATCCAGTACGTTGCGGCGGGGACTGTTTCGCCGCGCATCACCAGGGACGCCGGTCCCACGGTTCCGCCCGCGCCAACACTTGCCTGCGGGAGGATGACGCCGTGCGGTCCCATGGTGGCCCCGTCTTCGAGCGTAACAGCGTCTATGCTCATCACCCGGTCGTGGAAAAGGTGCGTCTGCACCACGCATCCACGGTTCACCGTGGCGTTCCTGCCCAGCGTCACCAGGTCGGCCTCCGGCAGCCAATAGCTCTCGCACCACGTGCCGGACCCGATTTTCGCGCCGAGGGAACGCAGCCACCAGACCAGGGCGGGGGTGCCGGTTGCGGCCCGGGCAAACCAGGGTGCACTGACCAGTTCGATGAAGGTGTCCACCACTTCATTGCGCCAAATGAACGAACTCCACAGCGGGTGCTCGCCGGCACGGATCCGTCCTACCAAAATCCATTTGGCGATGACGGACGCTGCGGCGGCCACCGCCCCGGCCAGGAGCATCACGACGCCGCTGAGGATGGCCGCGCCACCATAGCTGAAGGTTGCGGCCAGCCAGTCAAAGGCAAGCATGGTGCCGACGGCGATTCCCACCGTGAGCACCACCGGCACGAACCTGCCCAGTTCCCAGAGGGACCGGGCCAGTTTGAGTTTCAGCGGTGGCTGGAACGTGCGGGAGTCGTCGGAGGCGATGGCTGTCCGCCGCAGCCGGACGGGTGGGCTGCCCAGCCAGGAGGTGCCCGACTTCGCCTTCGCGGGGGTCGCGGAGAGGACTGCCACCAGGGAATTCTTGGGCACGCTGCGTCCTGCGGCCGTCATTCCGGAATTGCCCAGGAAGGAACGCTTGCCGATTTTGGCAGGAGCCACCCGGAGCCAGCCGCTGTCCAGTTCGTAGGAGGCAACCATGGTGTCATCGGCCAGGAACGCACCTTCGCCCACGGTGGTCATTGCGGGAATCAGCAGGACGGTGGACGCTTCCACGTTCCTGCCGATCTTTGCCCCCAGCAGCCGGAGCCACACGGGCGTGAAAAGGCTCGCGTAGATGGGAAAAAGCAGGTCCCGGGCAATGTCCAGGACGCGCTCCGTGGCCCAGACCTGCCAGCCGACGCGGCTGCGCACCCGGTGATACCCCTCGGTAAGGCCGATGCTGAGCAGCCGCGTGACGGCCAGGATCAGCAGGGCATTGGTGACGAACCATGCCAGGGAGGCCAGTGGAAGGGCCAGCAGCAGCTGGGGCAGGGCAGCCGAAAGCGAGGCGCTGCCCTGGATGAAGAGGAAAGCCACCCAGAGCGCTGCGGCCGCCGACAAATAAGGGATCACCGCCAGGGCTGCCGAGGCCGCGGCGAAGCCGGCAAACCACAGCCTCGCCGCGAAGGGGCCCGGGGCCGGGGCATCGGGCACCGCATGTTTTGCCTTGCCCTGCCGCCGGGCGGGGGAGCCGGCTACCAGCTGGCCTGCCTTGACCTTGCCCAGTACTGCGGATCCGGCCTCCACCTGGGCGCCAGCTCCCACGGAGGCGCCGGGCATCAGGGTGCTGCGGGCCCCCACCGTGGCCCCGGATCCGATGCGGATGGCACCAATGTGGACGTTGTCGCCGTCGATCCACCAGCCGGAGAGGTCAACCTCCGGTTCCACGTTGGCTCCGTTGCCCAGCGACAGCAGCCCGGTGACGGGCGGCAGCGAGTGGAGCTGGACGTCCTTGCCGATTTTCGCGCCCAGCGCCCTGGCGTAATGGGGGACCCAGGGTGCGCTGGCGAGGCTGATGGCGCCGGCCAGGTCCTGGATTTGTTCGGCGAGCCAGAGGCGCAGGTGGACCTTCCCGGAGCGCGGGTATGTTCCGGGCTTGACGCCGCGCAGCAGGTACCTGGCCGAACCGACAGAAATCATCATCCGCCCGGCCGGGCTCACAAACACCAGCCAGGAGGCGCCCACCCACCACCACGAAACGGTGGGGGCAGCGGAGAAGCCCGCCAGCACGGCGAGCACGTTGTTGATGGCCATGACGTACGTCAGCCACCGCATGCCCACCAGGACGTGCAGCGGAACGCCCATCAGGGTTTGGAAGACCTGCGACTTGCGGGCCGTTGGCCGTACTGCACGCTCGGGAGCCGGGCCCGTGTCTCCCTCCGGCCGGGACTGCCGTGCAACCTCGATCAGGGCACCCACCCGGGGCGTCGCGTAAATGTCGGCCACGGTGACGGTGGGGTAGCGGACGCGCAGGGCGGACACGAGCTGGGCCGCCGACAATGATCCTCCCCCATAGGCGAAGAAATCGGCGTCAAGGGACGTGACCGGGCTGCCCAGGACTGCGCTCCACTGCTCCACGATCCAGGCGGCATCGTCAGGCAGGTTCAGGGACGCCGCATCGGCCTCGGCTGCGCCGGACCCGGCAAGGGGCCAGGGCAGGGCATGCCGGTTCACTTTCCCGCTGGTCTTCGTGGGCAGCGATTCCACCAGGGTGAGCAGGGGGACCAGCGCGGCGGGCAGGCTGGCCGAGAGCTGGTCCCGGGCAGCGGCCAGGTCAAGGTCGTGCCCGGCGACGGGCGCGAGGTAGCCCACCAGGATCTGGTTGCCGGCCGCCGTCGTCTGGACTGCCGCGGCAGCTCCGGCCACCTGCGGGAGTGACTGCAGGGCCGCGTCAATTTCACCAAGCTCAATCCTGCGCCCGCCCAGCTTCACCTGTTCGTCCGCACGGCCCTGGAAAATCAGACCCGCCTGCTCATAACGCACCAGGTCTCCTGACCGGTAGGCACGCGACCAGCCCAGCCCCGGCATAGGTGCATATTTCTCCGCGTCCTTGGCCGGGTCCAGGTAGCGGGCCAGGCCCACTCCGCCGATGATCAGCTCACCCACCTCGCCCTCGGCCACCGGCACGCCGTTTCCGTCAACAACGGCCAGGTCCCAGCCGTCCAGCGGCAGGCCGATCCGCACGGGGCCCGGCCCGCCCAGGGGCGCCGCGCACGCCACCACGGTTGCTTCCGTGGGGCCGTACGTGTTCCAGACCTCCCGCCCGGCCACGGCCAGGCGCGTGGCCAGCTCAGGCGGACACGCTTCGCCGCCGAAGATCAGCAGGCGGACGTTCTCCAGCGCTTCGGCGGGCCACAGCGCTGCAAGCGTGGGGACTGTGGAGACGGCGGTGATTCCGTGGTTGATAAGCCAAGGGCCCAGGTCCATGCCGGTCCGCACCAGCGCCCGCGGGGCGGGAACCAGGCAGGCCCCGTGCCGCCACGCCAGCCACATCTCCTCGCAGGAGGCGTCGAATGCCACCGAAAGGCCGGCCAGGACCCGGTCCAGCGGTCCCAGCGGTTCATCCTGGAGGAAGATCCGCGCTTCGGCATCCACAAAGGCTGCTGCTGACCGGTGGCTGACGGCCACGCCCTTCGGGGTGCCGGTGGAGCCAGACGTAAAGATGACCCAGGCGTCATCGTCAGGGACAGGCGGGCGGGCACCGGCAAAAGGAACTGTGCGGGCGGGACCGCCCAGGGTGGATTCCTGGAGTACGCCGCCGGCTTCCAGGACGCCCGCCACCCGGGCCTCGCCGAAGACCAGCCGCGCACGTTCGTCGGGATCGTCCGCGTCGACGGGAACGTAGGCCGCCCCCACCAGGAGCACCGCGAGAATGGAAACGTAGAGTTCGTTGGTGCCGGACGGAATCCGCACGCCGATTCTGTCGCCGGCACCCAAGCCTGCCTGGTGCAGCCGCCTGGCCGCAGCCCGGACTTCTCCCATCAACTGCGAGTAGCTGAGCGAGCGGTGGCCGTCGTCCAGGGCTGAAGCGTCGGGATGCCGGGCTGCAGTGTCCCGCAGGATGTCGATGAGGGTCCGCTCCGGGGGCGCAGCCAGGGACCCGGGCAGCTGGGGAGCGTACCTTGGGGCTTCCCCTGAGGGCTGTCCGCCGGGCGGGACGTCACGGGAGGGACGGACGTCCTCAAGGGGGACCTGCTGCTGAGTCACTCCGGCATTCTGCCCGTGCCAGATGAACAGAAGATGTCCCGGATGACCGAACATTCCATTCCTGCAGGCCTTGCGTTCACCTTTTGTTCATCTTTTCCGTGGCGGCAGCCACTACGGGATCAGGATCACTTTGCCGGTGGTGTTCCGCGCTTCCAGGTCGCGGTGCGCCTGGGCGGCCTGGGACAATGGGTAGCGGGCACCGATGCGAACCTTCAAACTTCCATTGGCTGCGGCGGCGAAGATCTCCCCGGACCGCCAGCGCCGCTCCTGCTGGTTGAGCAGGAAGTGGCCCAGGGTCGGCCGGGTCAGCGTCAGCGATCCGCCGGCGTTGAGGCGCTGCGGATCCACCGGGGGAACCGCTCCTGAAGCGGCCCCGAACAGGACCAGCATTCCGCGCGTCCGCAGGCAGGACAGGGAACCGTCGAAGGTGTTGCGGCCAACGCCGTCGTACACCACATCAACGCCTTGCCCGTTGGTCAGCTCACGGACGTGGTGGGGAAATCCGTCGTACCGGAGCACATGGTCCGCCCCGGCAGCCCGGGCAAGTTCTGCCTTGGCGTCGGAGGAAACAGTGGTGATGACCCGGGCGCCCCTTTCCTTCAGCAGTTGGGTCAGCAGCAGGCCCACGCCGCCGGCGCCCGCGTGCGTCAGCACCGTGTGTCCGGGCTCCACCCTGAAGGAGGAGTTGATCAGGTAGTGGGCAGTCATGCCCTGGAGCGGCAGTGCCGCGGCGGTGAGGTCATCCACCCCGTCCGGCACCGGGAGGGCTTTGGCTTCGTCGATCAGGGTGTATCCGGCATAACACCGCGAGCCTTCCGCCGTGGCCACCCGGCTGCCTACCGTGAAGGATTCGACCCCCTCGCCCACCTCCTCGACCGTTCCCGCGGCTTCTGATCCGGGCGTGAAAGGGAAAGGCACCTGGTACATGCCGCCCCGCTGGTAGGTTTCGATGAAATTGACTCCCACCGCTGCCACCTTCACCAGCAGCTGGCCCGGACCAGGGACGGGCCGCTCAACATCCGCATACTCAAGGACTTCCGGGCCGCCTGCCTGCCGTGCGACGATTGCATGCGTCATTGCTCTCCTTCCCCGGGCCCGGCTTTTCCGGCCCCGGCTGCCGGAACCATCCTAGGGACACTTCTCCCTCAGCCGACAAGCCATGCATAAATATCGGCGCCTATGCATAACTATTGCTGTATAGTCGGGGTCATGACTATTTCTGTTGCAGTGTCGGGCGCCAGCGGCTACGCCGGGGGAGAGGTCCTCCGCCTCTTGGCCGGTCATCCGGACATCACCATCGGCGCCATCACGGCCCACAGCAACGCCGGCTCCCGGCTCGGCGAACTGCAGCCCCACCTGCACGGACTTGCCAGCCGCATCCTCGAAGACACCACCGTGGAGAACCTGTCAGGCCATGATGTGGTCTTCCTGGCCCTGCCGCACGGTGCCTCGGCCGAGATCGCCGCACGCCTGCCCGAAGGGACGGTGGTGATCGACGCCGGCGCCGACCACCGCCTGGAGGACCCCGCAGCGTGGGAAAAGTTCTACGGCTCCGCGCATGCCGGAACGTGGCCCTACGGACTCCCGGAGCTTCCGGGCCAGCGCGAGGCGCTTAAGGGCGCCACCCGCATCGCCGTCCCCGGCTGCTACCCGACGTCGGCCCTGCTGGCCCTGACCCCCGGGTTCGCGGCCCACCTTTTGGAGCCCGAGGACGTCGTCATCGTTTCCGCGTCCGGCACCTCGGGTGCTGGCAAGGCAGCGAAGGTCAACCTGATCGGTTCCGAAGTCATGGGTTCCATGAGCCCCTACGGCGTGGGTGGCGGGCACCGCCATACTCCCGAGATCGAGCAGGGCCTGTCCAATGCTGCAGGTGGGCGGGTGACCGTCTCCTTTACCCCCACACTGGCCCCCATGAGCCGCGGCATCCTTACCACCGCAACAGCCCGCGTGAAAGCCGGTACCACGGCAGCGCAGCTGCGGCAGGCCTGGACCGACGCGTACGACGACGAACCGTTCGTGCACGTCCTTTCCGAGGGCCAGTGGCCCACCACCAAGTCCGTGCAGGGATCCAACCATGCCGCGATGCAGCTGGCCTTCGACGCCCACACCAACCGCGTGATCGTCACCTGCGTCATCGACAACCTCACCAAGGGAACGGCCGGCGGCGCCGTCCAATCCATGAACATCGCACTCGGCCTGCAGGAAACCGCCGGCCTCAACCTGCAGGGAGTAGCCCCGTGACCATCACCGCACCCCAGGGATTCCGGGCCGCCGGCGTCACCGCCGGACTGAAGGCTTCCGGCAAGCCCGACCTGGCCCTGGTGGTCAACGACGGGCCCGAGAAGGCCGCTGCCGCCGTGTTCACCAGCAACCGGGTGGCCGCAGCGCCCGTCCACTGGTCCCGCCAGGTGGTCTCCGATGGCCGGGTGGACGCCGTGGTCCTCAACTCCGGCGGCGCGAACGCCTGCACCGGGCCAACCGGCTTCCAGAACACGCACAGCACGGCCGAAAAGGTGGCAGAAGTGCTGGGCATTTCCGCCACCGACGTCTTTGTCTGCTCCACGGGCCTGATCGGCGAGCAGCTTCCCATGGACAAGATCCTTCCCGGCGTGGAGGCTGCCGCCGCGGCCCTCAGCACCGACGGCGGCCCGGCTGCCGGCACCGCCATCATGACCACCGACTCGGTCCCCAAGTCCGCGCTGTTCATCGGCACGGACTCCGACGGCCAGGAGTTCACCATCGGCGGCATCGCCAAGGGGGCCGGCATGCTTGCACCCGGCCTCGCCACCATGCTCGTTGTACTCACCACGGACGCGGGGGTGGAGCCGGAACTGCTCGACGTCGTCCTCCGCGACGCCACCCGCGTCACCTTCGACCGGGCCGACTCGGACGGTTGCATGTCCACCAACGACACCGTGGTCCTGCTGGCCTCCGGCGCCTCCGGGGCCGTGCCCTCTGCCGAGGCTTTCACCGCCGGCCTCACACAGGTCTGCGCCGAGCTGGCGCGGAAGCTCATCGCCGACGCCGAGGGTGCCAGCCACGATATCGCCATCCGGACGTTCAACGCGGCCAGCGAAGCGGACGCTGAGACGGTGAGCCGTTCTGTTGCCAGGTCCAACCTCTTCAAGGCCGCGATCTTCGGCAAGGACCCCAACTGGGGCCGCGTGCTTTCCGCGGTGGGCACCACCGATGCCGCATTCGAGCCGGACCAGCTCAACGTGGCCATGAACGGCATCCAGATCTGCCGCAACGGCAGCATCGGCGACGACCGCGGCCTTGTGGACCTTGAGCCGCGCGAAGTCCTGGTGGAGATCGACCTGCAGGCCGGCGACGCCGAAGCCACGATCTGGACGAATGACCTCACCCACGACTACGTGCACGAGAACAGCGCCTACTCCAGCTAGGTGCACTGGCCCATCACCGGAACCCCTGCGGAAGCGACAGCATGAACACCCAGACGCGCGAGACCACCAGCATGTCCGACGCCCAGGCAAAAGCCGGAACGTTGATCGAGGCCCTGCCCTGGATCCAGCGCTTTGCCGGCACCACCATGGTGATCAAGTACGGCGGCAACGCCATGGTCAACGATGACTTGCGCCGCGCCTTCGCCGAGGACATCGTGTTCCTCCACCACGTGGGGATCCACCCCGTCGTGGTCCACGGCGGCGGCCCGCAGATCAACTCCATGCTCGGCCGGCTTGGCATCGAATCCGAATTCAAGGGCGGACTCCGCGTCACCACCCCTGAAGCCATGGACGTGGTCCGCATGGTGCTCACCGGACAGGTGGGACGGGAACTGGTGGGACTTATTAACTCCCACGGGCCCTACGCCGTCGGCATGTCCGGGGAGGACGGCGGCCTGCTGCGCGCCGTCCGCACCGGGACAGTGGTGGATGGCGAAGAAGTGGACCTTGGACTGGTGGGCGAGGTGGTCGGCGTCGACCCCGCCGGGATCAAGGACATTCTCGACGCCGGGCGCATCCCGGTGATCTCCACCGTGGCCCCGGAAATTGTCGACGGCGGCGACGGCGTCCCCGGTGCCGCCAGGTTCCAGCCCACCGGCCAGGTGCTGAACGTCAACGCCGATACCGCCGCCGCTGCCGTAGCCTCCGCGCTGGGTGCGTCCAAGCTGGTGATCCTGACCGACGTTGAGGGACTCTATGCCAACTGGCCGGACAAGTCCTCGCTGATCTCCTCCATCACGGCCACCGAGCTGCGGGGAATGCTGCCGAAACTCGAATCAGGCATGATCCCCAAAATGGCAGCGTGCCTCAAGGCCATTGACGAGGGAGTGGAACGGGCGCACATCGTGGACGGCCGCCTGCCGCACTCCATGCTTCTTGAAACTTTCACGACCGCGGGAATCGGTACCCAGGTGGTTCCGGACGAGGAGACCAACGCATGAACCAGAATCAGAAGGCCACGGTGGCTGAGCTGGCCGAAATCCCGTTGACCGAACTGGTGGAAACCAGCGGCCACGCAGGGTCGGAGTGGCTGGCCCGCTACTCCACCTCCCTGATGGGCGTCTTCGGCACCCCGCAGCGCGTCCTGGTCCGCGGTGCCGGCTGCCTGGTCTGGGACGCCGACGGGAAGGAATACCTGGACCTGCTGGGCGGCATCGCCGTCAACGCGCTGGGCCACGCCCACCCGTTCGTCACCTCGGTTATCGCCAGCCAACTGGCCACCCTGGGGCACGTCTCCAACTTCTTCACCAGCCCCACCCAGATCGCACTGGCCGAAAAGCTCCTGGCGCTGGCACACGCGCCGGCCGGGTCCAAGGTGTTCTTCACCAACTCCGGCACCGAGGCCAACGAGGCCGCGTTCAAGCTCGCCCGCCGCAACTCCGGTGCAGCCGCCGGTGAAACGCCCACGCGGACAAAAATCGTGGCACTGGAGGGGGCCTTCCACGGGCGCACCATGGGAGCGCTGGCCCTCACCGCCAAGGAAGCGTACCGGACGCCGTTCGAGCCGCTGCCCGGCGGCGTGGTCCACATTCCGTTCGGCGACATTGCTGCGCTGGAAGCCGCCGTCGACGAAACGGTGGCCGCCGTTTTCCTGGAGCCCATCCAGGGTGAAGCCGGTGTCCGCCCCCTTCCGCCGGGCTACCTGCAGGCAGCCCGGGACGCCACCACCAAGGCGGGTGCGCTGCTGATCCTGGACGAGGTCCAGACCGGCATCGGCCGGACCGGCAAGTGGCTCGCCAGCGAGGACGCCGGGATTGTCCCGGACGCCATCACCCTGGCCAAGGGCCTGGGCGGCGGCTTCCCCATCGGCGCGCTGATCACGATGGGCGGGCAGACGTCGTCGTTGTTGTCCGCAGGCCAGCACGGCACCACCTTTGGCGGGAACCCCGTGGCAACCGCGGCGGCCCTCGCCACGCTGCACGCGATCGAAAACCAGCAGGTGCTGGACAACGTGCGCCTGGTGGGGGAGCACCTCAGCTCCGCGCTGGCCGCCGTCCCGGGCGTCACCGAGGTCCGCGGCGAAGGCCTGCTGATCGGCTTCGACCTTGACGCCGACGTGGCGCCGGCCGTGGTGCAGGCCGGGCTGGATGCCGGCTTCATCGTCAATAGCCCGGGTCCGCGCACCATTCGCCTGGCACCGCCGCTGGTCCTCACCACGGCACAGGCCGACTCCTTCCTCGCCGCCTTCCCGGCAATCCTCCAGAAAGCTAAGGACGCCCAGTGACTTCTGCCGTTTCCACCAGCGCAGCCCCTGAGAAGAACACCACCCGGCACTTCCTCAAGGACACCGACCTCAGCCCGGCAGAACAGGCTGAGGTCCTGGAGCTTGCCGCGCGCATGAAGGCGGCGCCCTACAGCGTCCAGCCCTTCGCGGCGGAGGGCAACAGCCGCAAGACCGTCGCCGTGATCTTCGACAAGACCTCCACCCGCACCCGCGTCTCGTTCGCCACGGGCATCGCGGACATGGGCGGCAACGCCCTGATCATCAACCCCGGCGAGGCGCAGATCGGCCACAAGGAATCCGTGGAGGACACCGCCAAGGTCCTGGAACGGATGGTCTCCACCATCGTGTGGCGTACCGGTGCACACTCCGGCCTGGTGGCCATGGCGGAAAACTCGAAGGTCCCCGTCATCAACGCGCTGTGCGACGACTACCACCCGTGCCAGCTCCTGGCCGACCTGCTGGCCGTCAAGGAGCACAAGGGTGAACTCAAGGGCCTCACCATGAGCTACCTGGGCGACGCCGCCAACAACATGGCCAACTCCTACCTGCTGGCCGGGGTTACGGCTGGAATGCACGTCCGCATCGCCGGGCCTGAGGGTTACCTGCCTGCCGCGGACATCGTGGCCGCTGCCGAGGAACGCGCCGCCCAGACGGGCGGCTCGGTCCTGATCACCACGGATGCAGCAGAAGCGCTCAAGGGCGCCGACGTGGTGGCCACGGACACCTGGGTGTCCATGGGCCAGGAAGCGGAAAAGGAAGCCCGGCTGCAGCTGTTCCGGGAGTACTCCGTGGACGAGGCGGCCATGGCACAGGCGGCGGAAGACGCCGTCGTGCTTCACTGCCTGCCCGCCTACCGCGGCTACGAAATCTCGGCAGGGGTCATTGACGGCCCCCAGTCCATCGTGTGGGACGAGGCGGAAAACCGCCTGCACGCCCAGAAAGCGCTGATGGCCTGGCTGATGCACCGCTCCGGCCTGGCATTCGTCGACGGTCTTGCACCCGTTGAAGGCACCGGGGAGAGCACGTTCTAGTGTCCACCAGCCCGTCGGTGCCGGGCTCCAGCCCGGCCACCAAAACCGCCCGCCAGGCGCGCATCACCGCCATCCTGACGGGTGAATCGGTGCGTTCCCAGGCCGAGCTGGCCGCTTTGCTGGCGGACGACGGCGTGCAGGTCACCCAGGCAACGCTGTCGCGGGACCTGGTGGAACTGGGAGCGGTCCGCGTCCGCGGGAAAGAGGGCGTCCTGGTGTATGCAGTCCCCGGCGAAGGGGGCGAGCGGGCCGCGAAAAGCGGCGTCAGCCAGGAAATCCTGGACGCAAGGTTGGCCCGGCTCTGCAGCGAACTGCTGGTGACGGCCGAAGCCTCGGCCAACATCGTGGTGCTCCGGACGCCGCCCGGCGCAGCAAACTTCCTGGCCCTGGCCATCGACCATTCGGTGATGCCGTCCATCCTGGGCACCATCGCCGGGGACGATACGGTCCTGCTGGTCTCCCGGGACCCGCTCGGAGGTCCGGACCTCGCCGCCCGCTTCCTGCAACTGGCAGAGGAAGCCGGGCAATAAGCTTGAAGGCAACAACCAACAAACCCCCAACAAGGAGCATTTAAAGTGACTGAACGCATTGTGCTGGCCTATTCCGGCGGCCTGGACACGTCCGTAGCCATCGGCTGGATCGGTGAAGCCACCGGCGCTGAGGTCATCGCCGTGGCGGTGGACGTCGGACAGGGCGGCGAGTCCCTCGAGACGATCCGCCAGCGCGCCCTGGGCTGCGGCGCCGTCGAAGCCTACGTGGCCGACGCCTCCGACGAGTTCGCCAACGAATACTGCGTCCCCACCCTGAAGGCCAACGCCCTCTACCAGGGCCACTACCCGCTGGTCTCCGCCATCTCCCGCCCCGTGATCGTGAAGCACCTGGTCAAGGCCGCCCGCGAGTTCGGCGCCACCACCGTTGCCCACGGCTGCACCGGCAAGGGCAACGACCAGGTCCGCTTCGAGGTCGGCATCCAGACCCTCGGCCCGGACCTGAAGTGCATCGCCCCCGTCCGCGACCTCGCCCTGACCCGCGACAAGGCCATCGCCTTCGCCGAGGAAAAGGGACTGCCCATCGAGACCACCAAGAAGAACCCGTACTCGATCGACCAGAACGTCTGGGGCCGCGCGGTCGAAACCGGCTACCTCGAGGACATCTGGAACGCCCCCACCAAGGACATCTACGACTACACCGCCACCCCGGAGTTCCCGCCGGCACCGGATGAGGTCACCATCTCCTTCGAAGCCGGCGTGCCGGTAGCGATCGACGGCGTCCGGGTCACCCCGCTGCAGGCCATCAAGGAACTCAACCGCCGTGCCGGCGCCCAGGGCGTTGGCCGCATCGACGTCGTCGAGGACCGCCTGGTGGGCATCAAATCCCGCGAAATCTACGAAGCCCCCGGCGCCATGGCGCTGATCACGGCTCACAAGCACCTTGAGGACATCACCATCGAGCGCGAGCAGGCCCGCTTCAAGGCCACCGTTGGCCAGCGCTGGGCAGAGCTGGTGTACGACGGACAGTGGTTCTCCCCGCTGAAGCGCTCCCTGGACGCCTTCATCGAGGACACCCAGAAGTACGTCTCCGGCGACATCCGCATGACCCTGCACGGTGGCCAGGCCATCGTCAACGGCCGCCGCTCCGACACCTCCCTGTACGACTTCTCGCTGGCCACCTACGACACGGGTGACACCTTCGACCAGTCCATGGCCAAGGGCTTCATCGAGCTGTGGGGCATGTCCGCCAAGGTAGCCTCCGGCCGCGACATCCGGGTCGCGGGTCAGTGACCAGCGCTACCAACGAGGGCGCACTGTGGGGCGGCCGGTTCGCCGGCGGCCCCGCGGATGCCCTGGCCGCGCTGAGCAAGTCCACGCACTTCGACTGGCGGCTGGCGCGCTACGACATCGCCGGTTCCAAGGCGCATGCCCGCGTGCTGCACAAGGCAGGGCTGCTGGACGACGGCGAGCTTGAGGGCATGCTCTCGGCCTTGACGCAGCTGGACGAGGACGTTGCTTCGGGCGCCTACCTGCCGGCGGAGTCCGACGAGGACGTCCACGGTTCCCTGGAGCGCGGCCTCATCGAGCGGGCCGGGGTCCAGCTGGGCGGCAAGCTCCGCGCCGGCCGGTCCCGCAACGACCAGGTGGCCACCCTGGGCCGGATGTTCCTGCGCGACCATGCCCGGATCATCGCCCGCGGTGTGCTCGTAACGGTGGACGCCCTCGTGGACCAGGCCAAGGCCCACCACGGCGTGGCCATGCCGGGCCGCACCCACCTGCAGCACGCCCAGCCGGTCCTGCTCAGCCACCACCTGCTGGCCCACGCGTGGGCGCTGCTGCGCGATGTGCAGCGGCTCCAGGACTGGGACAAGCGGGCCGGTGTGTCCCCGTACGGTTCGGGCGCGCTGGCAGGGTCCTCGCTGGGCCTGGATCCCGAAGCCGTGGCGGCGGACCTTGGCTTCTACTCGGCAGCCCACAACTCGATCGACGGCACCGCATCGCGCGATGTCTTCGCGGAGTTCGCCTGGGTGTGCTCCATGATCGGTGTGGACCTGTCCAGGATCTCCGAGGAAGTCATCTTCTGGGCCACGAAGGAGTTCTCCTTCGTCACGCTGCATGATTCGTACTCCACGGGGTCCTCGATCATGCCGCAGAAGAAGAACCCGGACGTGGCCGAACTGGCCCGCGGCAAGGCAGGGCGCCTGATCGGCAACCTGACCGGGCTGCTGGCCACGCTCAAGGGCCTGCCGCTGGCGTACAACCGCGACCTGCAGGAGGACAAGGAGCCGGTGTTCGATGCCGCCGACACCCTGGAGCTGCTGCTTCCGGCTGTCTCCGGCATGATTGCGACGCTGAAGTTCAATACTGAGCGGATGGAGTCGCTGGCACCGCAGGGCTTCGCGCTGGCGACGGACATTGCCGAATGGCTGGTCCGCCAGGGTGTGCCGTTCCGGGAGGCGCATGAGCTGTCCGGTGCGGCGGTCAAACAGGCCGAAAGCCGAGGCGTGGAACTGTGGGACCTGACCGATGAGGAGTATGCCGCCATCTCGGACCACCTGACGCCCGAGGTCCGGACGGTCCTGTCCACGGAGGGGTCGCTCAACAGCCGCAACTCCCAGGGCGGCACCGCACCCGCCGCCGTCGAACGCCAACTGGTTGCGCTGGAAGCCGAGCTCGCGGGCGTGCGGGAGTACGCCGGCTAACCACCCCGCGAGATGGCACTTCGCGGCAATGTTTTTCATAAACACTGCCGTGAAGTGCCATCTCGCGGCGTTTAAGCTGGACGCATGAGCGAAACGTTCCGAAAGTTCCTTCGCACGCTTCCCGACTTTCCGGAGTCGCTGCCGGGCTTTGACCCGGAGAACGCGCCGGCAGATCCCGTTGAGCTGTTCAAACAGTGGCTGGACGAGGCGCTGGCCGCGGGGGAGCAGCAGCCGCACGCGTTCAGCCTCGCCACGGTGGGCGGGCAACAACCGTCCTCCCGGATGCTGATCCTGAAAAACATCGACGACGACGGCTGGCACTTCGCCACATCCCGCACCTCCCGCAAGGGCCGGGAGCTTGCCGAGGCACCGCGGGCGGCCATGAACTTCTACTGGCCCTCCCAGGGCCGGCAGGTCCGGGTGGCGGGTCCCGTTGTGGAACTGTCGGCGGAGGCGTCCGCCGTTGACTGGCACGAGCGGCCCCGCGCCGACGGCAGTGACAACCCCAACTGGCAGCTCTACGCAGTGCAGCCCACGGAGTACGAGTTCTGGCAGGCCAGCAACGACGGCGAGCACGTGCGGCACCGTCTCGGTCCCGACGGCAACCGTCCGGGCTAGTATGGGCGCCATGACAGCTCCCGCACCCGATGACCTGATCGCATGGCTCCACAAGGCCGCCGACACCGTTGCCGCTGATGCTGCAAAGTTCAGCGACGAGGACGTGCGGGCTCCCTCCGCCCTTCCGAAGTGGACACGGGGGCATGTCCTGGCCCACCTCACCGGGATCTCGAACGCCATGGCCCGGCAACTCGAGTATGCAGCGCGCGAGGAGACCATTGAGTTGTACGACGGCGGCATGGAGGGCCGGAACAGGGCCATCGAGATGGCTGCCGGACATGACGCCGCCACCCACCGTGCAGACCTCGGCGCGGCTCTGCAACGGGTCCTCAAGGCCTTCGATGCGCTGCCGGACGTCAAGGATTCCTCGGCCCACCGCATCGGGTGGTGGGCGCCCATCGCCTACCGCGGGGGCGTGGTGCTCGACGGCGGCCTGGCGCTCTGGCGCGAACTCGTCATCCATGCCTCGGATTTGAACACGGGCAGGGGACCGGAAACGTGGAGCCGGCCGTTCTGTGACCACCTGTTCGAATTCCTCGCTGCCCGGGTACCGCCGGAGGACAAGCTGGTGCTGCAGCCGTTGGGCCTGCCGCCCGTGAGCATCGGCAGCGGCAACCGTTCCATCGTGGTCAGCGGCATGCTGACGGACATTGCCGCGTGGCTGGCCGGCCGCGAGCCATCACTGGGCAGCCTGCGGGCGTCTGCCGCCGCCGACGGCACCGACCTGCCCGAACTGCTGCCCTGGCCGGCAGGCACTCCGGCCCCCAAATAGCCGGACAGGCCTTCCGTTGCCCTATCAGTCTTGGTCGCTAAAACCCTGGTTTGGGAACCACAAGTGATAGGGCATCAGCAAGAGGGCCGATAACTCATTTCGCTTCGCGGGCCAGGAGGCTCTCCTTCACGCGCAGGCCCCAGCGGAACCCGCCCAGCGAGCCGTCCGTCCGGATGACGCGGTGGCAGGGAACAAACAGAGCAGCGGCGTTGAAGGCGCAGGCGCTGGCGGCGGCCCTGACGGCTTTGGGGTTGCCCGCCAAGGCGGCGTACTCCGTGTAGGTCACCGGAAAACCGGGTTTGACCAGCCGGAGGACGTCCCAGGCGTGGCCCCGGAACGGCCCCGATTGCTGCCGGACAGGCACGTCCATGGAGGGGCCGGGATCGCCGTCGTAGAAGGCCTCCACCGCAAGCGAAACCGCACCCAGCCCTGAAACCGTCTCAATGGATGACGGCAGCAGGGCCGGGTGGATCTGGCCGGTCAGTTCGGTGACCTCCGCTGTCCAGCCGGAGGCCAGGACCACCCCGTCCCGGGCCAGGATGGTGAAGGGGCCGTCCGGCGTGGACATCGTGAGCAGTTGGGCTTTCATGGCATCACTTTCTGGGGAACTTCGTTCAGGGCAAGGCTTTTGGGTGCGGCGGCGGCCCGCCACAGGTGCATGGTGGCGTAGGAGCGCCAGGGGCTGACTTCCTGGAAGTCCGGGCTCAGTTCGGTGTTGCCGGCGGACAGGGCCCGGATCCCGTTCCGGACGGCGGCGTCGTTGGCAAGGAAGACGTCGGGGGCGCCAAGCACCCGCATTGCCACGTAGCCCACTGTCCACGGTCCCACACCGGGCAGCGGAAGCAGCATGGCGGTGAGGCCGGGAAGGTCGTTGCCGTAGCCCGGGTCGATCCTGCCTTCTGCCATGGCGGCGGCGGCGTTGAGGAGTGATTCCGTCCTCCGCCGGGGGCCGCGCAGCAGATGTCCCGCCTCCGCAATTTCCGACGGCGTGGGGAACAGCCGGTCCAGTCCGTCGCCGGGGACGGTGCTGGGGCGGCCCGCTGCGGACAGCTGGGTCAAGGCGGTCCGGGCGGCAGCCACGGTGATCTGTTGCCCCACCATCGCCCGCACCAGC
>NZ_JARHXQ010000170.1:0-13723 GCF_029222765.1 Arthrobacter sp. Cr_A7
CTGCACCAAAACCCCGGACGCCCCATCACCTCCTGCACCAAAACCACCGACGCTCTCTCACGTCCTGCAGGGAAATCGGTGACGCCCCATCACCTCCTGCAGGGAAACCAGGGAGCTCTATCAGATAACGCGCCCAAACACCCCGCATAGCGACCACAACTGACAGAGCAACGTGGGGGCGGGGACGGTTTTTGCGTGGGTCGGTGTGGCAACGGGCAGGTCTTCTGTCCGGCAGAATGGTGCAGTGACTGGGCGTAGAACTGCTGAAAACCGTAAGTCGAAGTTGTCGCTGGGGCAGGTGCTGAACCTCGTTGTGACGGTGCTGGTCCTCTGCCTGGGGCCCGCGATGATCGTGTTCGGGCAGCACATTATCAACATCGACGAAGAATTGGCCCGAACCGGCACCCACACAACGGGGACCATCGTTGAATTCGACGACGTCACCAAGGCTTCCGAGCGCGACATTGAGGTGGAGTTCATGTCCCTGGACGGGACGGACCACGTTACCTGGGCAGCCGTAGACCATGACCAGCACCCCGAGGTTGGCTCGTACGTCACAGTGGTCTACCGGGAAGCGGATCCCAGCCACGCGATAGTGCTCGGCTACGAAAGCGACGGCGTGTGGTTCCGCGGAGCCGGCACACTGATAACCGCCCTCTTCGTCATGATTGGCGTGATCGTGGCAATTTCCGTTGCTGTTGGCAGAAGCAAACGCCGGAAGAAAGCGGCTGTTGACGGCATGCCCGTTGTGTAAGTGCAATTGTTAAGCCGAAACTGCGCAGCCCGGACAGTTTCCTCAAGGCCTGATCAAGAGCTGCTCAATCTTAGGCGAGGATCACGGTAATCGTGCGTTAACCCCAAAAAAGAGAAATAGGCTCGTCGACGACACATTTGCCGGGCTAAGCAGAAGGCCCGGCAAATTGCCGGGCCTTCTTTGTGGGCCCACTTAATTGGGGAAAGAATGTCCGAATACGAGGCCCTTTTGGGTCCAGCACCATCCGTTCCGTCGCCGAAGCTGCCGCGTAAACCGGGCGCCTCCACGTTTATCGTCGGCGGCATCACCGCACTCTTTATGCTGTTGGGCGCGCTGAGCAGCGGGATTGGGCTCGCACTGGTCTTTGCAGCCATCTCGGCGGCCCTTACCGGGCTTTATGTCCTGCTCACCGGACGCCGATCCTGGGCGTGGCTTCCCGCCAAGCGGAAGGCGGGCGCCGTTGCCCTCGCCACCGCTTTCGTGCTTTTCATCGCCGGTGGACTCGCCCTCCCTCGTGTGTCGACGCAGGACCTCGAGGCAGCCGCATCTGACACCGCCGCGACAGCCGCATATTCAAAGGCGAGCCCATCAGCCACAGCCAGCGCAACGCCGTCGTCCACTCCTACCGCACAGGAAACGGGTGCCCCGCTGGATCCCGAGACGCCCTCCCTGGTGGCGCAGGGTGTGTCCGTGACGTCGCCCAACCCGCAGCCCGCCTACGCAACCAAGGCGCTGGATCTGCTGGCCGCACTTCCCATCAAGGGACGCGCGCCGAAGACGGGATATGACCGCGCGCTGTTCGGCCAGGCGTGGGCGGATGTTGACCGCAACGGCTGCGACACCCGGAACGACACCCTCAAACGCGACCTGACGGGAATTACGTTCACCAACAGCGTCCCGTGCAAGGTGCAGTCCGGTATGCTGGCGGACCCCTACACGGGCACGAACATCAGCTTCCTGCGGGGAACCGCAACGAGCTCGGCCGTCCAGATCGACCATGTAGTCGCCCTGAGCGACGCCTGGCAGAAGGGCGCACAGCAGCTGACCACTGACCAGCGGACGGCGTTCGCCAACGATCCGCTGAACCTTCAGGCGACCGACGGGCCGACCAACATGAAAAAGGGCGACGGCGACGCCGCCACCTGGCTGCCGCCGAACAAGGGCTTCCGGTGCGAATACGTCGCCCGGCAGATATCGGTGAAGGCGACCTACGGGTTGTGGGTGACCCAGGCAGAGCACGACGCCATGGCACGCATCCTCGCTGACTGCAGCGGTCAGCTCGCGCCGACGACTTCCCAGGCTCCTGTGGCCTCACCGGCACGTGTGGCACCTGAGCCGGCACCCGCCGCTGTTGCACCTGCTCCTGCTGTCCAGGCTCCGGCCCCGGTTGCTCCTGCACCCGCAGCACCCGCCGCGGCACCTGCAGCCCCTGCTCCCGCCCCCGTGGCACCTGCCCCGGCGCCTGCAGCCCCGGCGCCCGCACCGGCGGCTGCCTACTACGCGAACTGTGCCGCGGCGAAGGCTGCCGGCGCCTCTCCGCTGTATGCCGGACAGGGTGGCTACCGGCCCGCGCTTGACAGGGACTCGGACGGCGTGGCCTGCGAATAGGCGCTCTCTTTACCCGGGTTTCGCACCCATCCGCATCACCCACACAAACATTCCCAGGGGGAAAAATGACACTCAATCCGCAGGCTCCGGGAGGAGCCCTGAAGAAGACGCTGGCAGTGGTTGTGCTCGCTGGCTTGATGATCACAGGCTGCAGCAGCAAGCAGGAGGCAACGGAACCGGCATCGGCGGCAACTGCTGTAGCCACCACTGCTGCGGCAAAGGTTGGCGTTCCCGGAGTCGTGGGCCTGACCCTCGATAAGGCGACGGAGCAGCTGGAAGACCTCGGGTTTGAGGTCGAGGCGAAAGACATAGTGGACGGCAAGTCGATCGTCAAGAAGAGCAACTGGCAGGTAATCTCCCAGGACCCGGCTGAGAATACCCAGGCGGAAGAGGGCTCCACCGTGAAACTCGGGGTCAAGTCCCTCGAGCTGATCGAGGCCGAGAAGGTTGCCGCCGAAAAGGCCGCTGCAGAAAAGGCTGCCGCCGAGCTGGCCGCGGCTCAAAAGGCAGCAGCCGAAAAGGCTGCTGCGGAAGCCGCCGCTGCCGCGCAGGCTGCGGCGGATCAGGCTGCACGGGATGCCGCAGCCCGCAAGGCCGTACCGGCACCGGCCGTTCCTGCTGCACCCGCCCCGGCTCCCGCGGCTCCTGCTGCTCCGGCTGCCCCCGCAGTCCCTAACAGCGGTGGCACGATCATCTGCAGTGATGGCTATGTCTGGCCCAGCACCACCCGCCAGGGAGCCTGCAGCCGACACGGCGGTATAGCGAAGTAGCCGCAGAAACCAATCTTAGGGCTGGCCCGGCTTGCAGTGAGCTGCGAGGTTGGTTGTGAAAGCGGGATCGCGCGCGAGGCTTAGCTAAACGCTTGGGGGATTCAACAATGCCGCGGATACCTTTCGAAAGGTGTCCGCGGCATTTCGTCGTTAAAGCCCGTTCCGGACAACCGCTCCCTGCGCCACAACAACCCGGACCTGCTCAAGTGCGGACGCACTGGACAGAGGATCCGCGTCCACCACAATCGCGTCGGCGAAGCCGCCACGGACCAGCCGGCCCGCGTCGTTGCCCAGCCCGAGCAGCCGCGCCGCGTGGACGGTAGCTGACTGCAGCGCCTCCAGCGGGGACAGGCCGGCTTCGGCGAGCAGGCGGGCTTCGGTGCCGATCGGGGTGACGTCCGTTCCGAAGGAGTCGGTGCCGGCCACGATGGTCACGCCGGCATCCTTCGCTGCCCGCACCGCGGCTTGCAGGATAGGTGCGTATTCCTTGCCGCGCGCCGCGAGGATGGGGTTCGGGGAGGCCGCCATGCTGGTGATCGCGTCCATGGTGGGCGTGAAATAGGTCCCCCGGCGCACCATCTCCGCGATAGTGCCCTCGGAGACGAAGACGCCGTGTTCGATGCTGCGCACCCCGGCGCGGACGGCGCCGTCGATCCCCTCCGCACTGTAGGCGTGGCAGAGCACGCCCGCGCCCCTGGCAGCCTTCACAACAGCGGACAGCTGCTCCTGGTTGTAAACCAGCTCACGCGGGTCCTGCTCCGGGATGCCCGCACGCGGGTTGGCGCGGGTCTTGATGACCTGGGCGCCGCGCGAAAGGTTCACGCGGGTGAGGTACGCCAGGTCAGCGGTTTCCCGGACGCCGGTGGGAAGGGTGGCCAGCGGGGCGAGGTCCGGATCGGCAAGGAGCGAGTCGCCGAGGTCCGGGGAGATAAACAGCCCGGCAGGCGTCATGCGCGGGGAGACACCGGGTGCCCAGGCCGGCAGTGCTGCCAGCGCCACGTCCTGGTAGAAGCTGCTGGACCCGCTCCGGACGCTGGTGGCGCCGCCCTGCAGGATGGCCCGCGCGTCGGCAAGTGCGTTCGCGTGGACGTGGACGTCCACAAGACCGGGCAGCACCCACCGGCCGGACGCGTTCAGGACACGGGCACGTCCGGCGACGGCGGCGACAGCCTCACGGGTCTCGTCGCGCGTTCCGACGGCGGCCACCTTGCCGCCGTCGAGCACCAGGACGCCGTCCTCGATGGCACCGCCGGTCTGGGGATCCACGATGGTGCCGCCTTCGATAATCAGCGGCGGATGGGTCAGCGGACTGCCGTGGTAGTTCGGGCCTGATGAGGGCTTCTCGCCGGCCTGCGCCGCGGATGCGCCGCCGAGCTGCGCGGCGATGCTGGCCACGGAGATTCCGGCGAGCGCCGCGGCTCCGGCGAGGATGCCACGGCGCGGGAGGCTGGCCGCCGGTGTAGGGGCAGAGGTGTGGTCATGAAGGCACATCATTGTCTCCTTGGGGATGGCGCCCGGCGGGGAAACGGGCTCCGTTGATGGTACTTGGTATTCCAAGGCTGGATCAACCCGTACTCAACGGTATCCCTCTGCCCATCTGGTATTCCAGATGAACAAACGACGACAGACGCGGGAGCGGGTGCCATGCTGAAGGTGCTGCGCATCCGTACCCAGGAAAGGGACCCGCAATGGCTGCTGAGCTGGAGGCCGTGCTTCACGATGGTTCCACCATTCCCGTCACGGTCCACGGTCACGGTCCGGCATTGCTGCTGTCCGTCCGGCTGCAGCCGCATCCGTCCGCCGAGGCCGAGATCATCAGCAAGTGGGGCGGCGAGCCGGACCTCGGACCGGCCCTCGTGAACGGTCTGGCGCCGACGAACCGGGTGATCACGGCCGACTATGAAGGGCACCGGATGGCATACCCCGCCCCGGACACCCTCACGCCGGACAACCTGGCCGCCGACCTCCTGGCCATCGCCGACGCCGCCGGCGCGGACGCCTTTGGCTACTACGGCTACTCCTGGTTGGCGCTGGCCGGCCTCCAGCTGTCCCTGCGCACCGACCGTCTCCGGGCCCTTGCCATGGGCGGGTTCCCGCCGGTGGACGGCCCGTACCGGAGCATGCTGGCCGTGACCCGGGCCGCGCACACCGCGTCCACCCAAGCCCCGGATCCGGCGTCGGTGCCGGTGGCCGAGGCCGAGCCGGGGGACTGGGACTCTGCTGCCGTCCAGACCACGGAGGCCCAGACCCGCCAGTTCGTCACCCTCTACGAGGCGCTCCGGGACTTCAACGATTCGACGACGGCGGCCCCGGCTGCGTTGCCGCGCCTCGCCTTCGCCGGCGGAGACGACCAGATCGACTACAGTCCGCAGTGGGGCGGGGTGCAGGTGCGGATCGGCGCGCCGTTGGCTGAGCACCGGGATGAACTCGTGGCAGCCGGCTGGGAGGTGCACGTCCTTCCCGGCCTCAACCACCTGAGTGCGATGCACAGTGCAGTGGTGCTGCCCATCCTGGCCGGCTGGCTCGGGAGGATCGAATGGGTTGGGCAGGCCGCTACTGGTTAGGCTGGGTCATGGACTACGTTCTTCGCCAGGCTGTTCCTGGCGACGCCGAGGCGCTGGTGGAGATGCATACGCTGGCCCACGAGGAATGCTACCCGCACCTGTTGTCGGCTGACTTTTTCCGTGCCCGCCGGGCCGCCGTCCCGGAACGCGTGGAACGCCGTCGTCGTTTTCTTGCTGACGCCGCGCCGCGGATCGTCGCCGAGGATGCTACTGGCGCGGTGGTGGGCTTTGCCGACGCCGGTCCTGGCCGTGACGAGGACGGTCCCGTGCCGCTGGAGCTGTACTCGATCTACACGCTGCGGCGGACGCACGGCACGGGGCTTGGGGCAGCGCTGCTGGCAGCCGCCGTGGGGGAGCAGCCGGCGTACCTGTGGGTGCTGGAGAACAACCCCCGCGCGCACGCTTTCTACCGCAAGAACGGCTTCCGGCCTGACGGAAGGAGCGCGCTGTTGCCGCCGGAATGGGAAAGCCTGCCCGAGATCCGCATGGTTCGCACGCGACCGGCTACTGGCCCGAAGTGACCTTCCGCCAGCCGCCGGCACGGTTGGTGGCGATGATCGCCGTGAAGATGTCGCCCAGGGCCTGCCCGTTGATGGGCTCGCCTTCTTTGATGGCGACGGTGCGGCCGGTCTTGTTGCCGTGCCCGCCGGTGATGATTCCCTGCGGGTCCGGGGAGAGCCCGCCGTCGTACAGGAAAACGTTCACATGGTCCTTCGCGGCGAGGAGCGCACAAACGTTGCCTTCCAGGACGAAGTAGGGCTGGACGGTCCGCTTGATGGTCTCCTCGACGTCGGGGTCGGCCGCGTGGACAAGGTCCCGCACCTGGTGGCAGATGTCCTGCTGCCACGGCGGAAGGGCATCAATGTACTGGTCCACCCGGGGATCCTTCCGGTAGCTCATGAAATCATTGTTCACCTTGCGCAGCCCCGCCGCCCCTCAACGAAAAACAGCGCGCATAGGATGGCGCCATGGTTCCCGCTCGGATGTGAACCAAAAGATGGCCCTAAGGAGCTCATGATGAAGTCGAATGATCTGCTGCTGGACGCCTTCGGCAGGATCCGGGAAACGGTGGAAGCGGTCCTTGAAGGGCTCGACGACGGATCCCTCACCGACAGGCCGGCGGGCACCGGCAACTCGATTGCATGGCTGATCTGGCACCTGGGCCGGGTGGAGGACGCGCAGGTGGCGGACGCGGCCGGCCTCGAACAGGTCTGGACCGCGCAGGATTTCGTGGGCCGCTTCGGTCTTCCGTTGTCCCGGAAGGATACCGGCTACGGCCATTCGAGCGACCAGGTGGACGCCGTGCAGGCGCCGGCGGGCCTGCTGCTGGAGTACTACGACGCGGTCCACCGGCAGACCGTGGGGTTCCTGAAAACACTCGAGGGCGGAGATCTGGACCGCGTGGTGGACACCCGCTGGGACCCGCCCGTCACCCTCGGCGTACGCCTGGTCAGCATCCTCGCGGACTGCCTCCAGCACGTGGGCCAGGCTGCCTACGCCAAGGGTTTGAACGGGTCGCACAGCCACTAAGAATCGCCTATTTCCGTAGCCGCATTTCGGTTCCATAATGGGCCCATAAGCTTCGGGGACTCTTTCGCGCCGATGAAGGCTGGCGTTGCGCAGCAGGGTCCCAGGTGGCCAACCCGGCTTATGGCGGACAGGGTTGCCACGCGGCCCCGGAGTAGGGATATTCCGGGAACGTCACAGGGGAGAGCATCGCCGCCGACGCGAACAATGCACAAAGGAATTCATCATGCTCAAGGATTCTGCAGTCATGGCCGTCCTCGCTGCGAAGGACATCAACAGGGCGAAGGAATTTTATCGGGACAAGCTCGGCCTTGAATCTTCAGAGGCCATGGAGGAGTACAGCCTCCTGTACCGCTGCGGCAACGGAACGAGTTTCCTCATCTACCAGACCGACAATGCGGGTTCGGCGAAGAACACGCAGATGGGCTGGGAATCGGACAACATCGAACGCGACATGGAGGAACTGCGGGGCAGGGGAGTGGTCTTCGAGGATTACGACATGCCCGGGCTGAAGACGGAGAACGGCCTTGCCACGGATGACTGGGGCAAATCGGCCTGGTTCCTGGACAGCGAGGGCAACATCCTTAACCTCTCCCAACGCACACAGTAGCCAGTTGACGGGATAGCCACCGACCACGGGCCGCCCTGCGCTGAAGCAGCAGCGGCCCGCGTGGGTGTTCGGAAGGAACGTGTCAATGAACCTCGACGAACTGGTCTTCCATCCATGGGCTGTCCAGGGGCCGCGCGATGTGCCCACCCTGGTAGGCGGATCCGGGAGCCATGTCACCGACGTCAGCGGCAAGCGCTACCTGGACTTCAGCTCCCAGCTGGTGTTCACCAACCTCGGCCACCAGCATCCGAAGATTGTCGCCGCCATCAAGGAGCAGGCCGACCGGCTGTGCACGCTTGCGCCCGGGAACGCGTCCGACATCCGGGGCGAGGCGGCGCGTCTGATTGTGGAGGTCGCGCCCGAGGGGCTCGGGCATGTCCTGTTCACCACCGGCGGCACGGAGGCGATCGAGCACGCCGTCCGGATGGCGCGTCTCTTCACCGGCCGGCCGAAAGTCCTTTCCGCGTACCGCTCGTACCATGGCTCCACCACCACATCCATCCATCTCACGGGAGATCCACGCCGCTGGGCCTCGGACACCGGCACAGCGGGTGCCGTGCACTTTTTCGGCCCCTTCCTGTACCGGACGGCATTCGGATCAAGCACCGCAGAGGAAGAGTGTGGGCGGGCCCTCGCGCACCTGGAGCAGGTGATCCTCCTGGAAGGCCCGTCCACCATCGCAGGGCTTGTCCTGGAATCCGTGACCGGCAGCTCGGGCGTCATCGTGCCGCCGGCCGGCTACCTGCGCGGGGTCCGCGAACTGTGCAGCCGGCACGGCATCGTCTACATCGCCGACGAGGTGATGGTGGGCTTTGGCCGCACGGGAGCCTGGTTCGGCGTCGACCACGACGGCGTGGCACCGGACCTGCTGGTGTTCGCCAAGGGTGTGAACTCGGGCTATGTGCCGCTGGGCGGAGTCCTGATTGGTGATGCGATCTATGAGATGTTCACCCAGCGCCCCTACCCGGCTGGCCTGACGTACAGCGGCCACCCGCTCGCCTGCGCGGCAGCCGTCGGCGCCATCAACGCCATGCATGAAGAGGCAACCGTGGAAGCAGCTGCCCGCCTCGGCAGGGATTTCCTCGGGCCAGGACTGAAGGAGCTGGCCGGGAAGCACGAGGTGATCGGGGACTTCCGCGGCATCGGCGGCCTGTGGAGCATGGAACTGGTCCGCGACCGGGCCACCAAGGAACCGCTCGTGCCGCCGGGAGCCGTCGGTGCGTCGAACGCGCCGATGGCCTCTTTCGCCAAGGCATGCCTGGAGCGTGGCCTGTTGCCGCTGATCATGGGCAACCGGATCCATGTGGCCCCGCCCCTCAACGTGAGCGACGCTGACGCCGCCTCGGGACTGGCGATCCTGGACGACGCGCTTGCGGCGGCAAACTTCTGAGGGACCTGCCCGGTCCCTGCCCGGGCATCGGCCAGTGTTCGGACATTTGGCGCATCAGCCCGAGCTGCGCCAGGAACTCCATCTGGTCGAAGTAGAAGTGGTGGGAGGTAATCCCGGCGCCCTCCACCGTGGCCACGTCGCAGCTCCTGATCCGGAGCTGCCGGCCGGTGGCGGGCATGGTCTCGCCGGAGGGCATGCGCAGGGGCCCGGTGTTGGTGCCCACCACAAACCCCTCGTCGATGGCCACGTTGTCTGCCTCGTGCTTGTCCGCATGCTCGTACCGGACATCCGGCATGGCTTCCCAAAAGCCAAAAAGGTACCCGGCGATGGCATCACGCCCGCGGAGTTCCCCCTGGTCAGGGGCGTAGGCCACAGCGCCGGGGGCGTAGCAGCGTGCCAGCGTTTCCTTGTCTTTTGATCCCATGGCCGCCATCAGGCGGTCCATGACATCGCGGGCCTGTCCCATCGTTGACCTCCAATATTCGTTTACAACGGCAGCGCGATCAGCGCTATCAGGGCCGGCAGCGTGGCGCCAAGGGTTCCCGGGATGCTGTCGCCTTTTTTGGGGTAGTGGCCCAGCATGTCCGCCAGGAGCATGGCGGGCGCGGTGAGCACCATGTTCGCGCAGCAGTAGATCACCAGGGTGTAGCCCGCCACCAGGTAGCCCATGTTCACCGCCACCACTCCGGCCAGGACTCCCAGGCCGATCATCAGGTTGCGGAACCCGGTGGGAATGGCCCACATCATCACGGCCGGCACGTTCTGCGGCGGGGTGCTCAGGAACTTCTGCGCCGCCGGGCGGTGCATCAGGAAACTTTCCAGCGGGAACACCACGATGTAGATCAGGGCGGCAAGTACCGCGAAAACCTGGGATACGGCGTTCATGAGGGAAGAGTACGACGGCGGTGCTCGCCTGCCCCATCCCCCGCAAGGGGGTTCCGGGGTGCTTGAAGAACCCCCGCTTTGGGGGATTGCGGCGCCGCCCCCTGGGCGGATACTGGAGCTATGTGGGAGGAGCGCGCCGAGCGTGCCCGGCGGGAGATCGCCGCCTTCGCCGCCGGCGGGATGAGCCTGGCCGACCTTTACCCGTCGGCGCTCGCCGTGGTGCAGCAGGCGGTGCCGTTCGAGCAGGGCTGCTGGGCCGCCGTCGACCCCGACTCCATGGTGATGACCTCCATCACCAACTACCGGCCATGGCCGGTCGGCAAGGACGAATATGAGGAGTACAGCCTCCGCTTCGCCGAATGCGAATACACGGGCCAGGAACCGAACACGTTCGCTGAGCTGCTGCGGCGGCAGCGCCCGATTGCGAGGATCTCGGACGCCGCGCACCGGGACGTGGTCCGCAGCGTCCGGATCAACGAACTGCTCAAGCCTCAGGGGCTGGACCACGAACTGCGCGCCGCCTTCCGGATCGACGACGCGTGCTGGGGAGTGGGCAGCATCTTCCGGGCCGGCGGCAAGGACTTCACCGACCGGGAGGTGGAATTCCTGGAGGCCGTGACGGCCACCCTGGCCGCGGCGACCAGGATCGCCGTCCGCGCCGGGCACCCGGCCCGCCCGGCCGCCGTCGGGCCCGTGATTGTGATCGCCGGACTGCACGGTGAGCTGCGGGCTGCCACGCCCGCCGCGGCTGCCTGGCTGGCCGGGGTGGAGGACGCGGCGCCGGGCCGCTTCACCATGACGCTGCACTCGGTAGTGGCTCAGGCCCACGCTTCCGTTTCCGGCACGGCGCGGGCCAGGATGCGTGACGCCGGGGAGAACTGGGTGGTGCTGCAGGCCAGCCGCCTGATCACCGGCGACGACCCCGAACAGATGGTGGTCACCGTGGAGCCGGCCACCACGCAGGACCTGGCCACCCTGCTGCTGGCGGCCTACGGGGTGACGGCCCGCGAGCGGGACGTGTGCCTGGAGGTGCTGTCCGGAAACGCGACGGCGGACATCGCCCGCCACCTGTTCATCTCCCCGCACACGGTGCACGACCATCTGAAGTCACTCTTCGGGAAGGTGGGCGTGGGCAGCCGCGGCGAGCTCGTGGCCAGGCTGGTGGCGTGACCGGTTGAGGCTAGGCGGCCCTGCGCGCGCTGGCCGGAAGATGCCGGACCAGGTCAAGCCGGTCGTAGGATGACGCGCCGATCAGGAAGATGCCGCGCTGCGGGATCCAGAAATCGCCCAGCCCGGTCTGGATGCGCAGGGGCTGCGGATGGCCGAAATCCTCGCCGTCCAGGGACGCCGAGCTGCCGGACACAAACCACATCCGGCGTGGTTTGGCGCGGAAGCCCTGCCGGTTGGGCACGGTGCCCGTCAGCCCGAGCCGACCCGCCCTCAGCGCAGGTCCTGCTGCGGCGCCCATGACCCGCAGGAAAGGATGGCTTTCCAGCAGCGGTGCGGGCAGTGCGCTCATGACCGCCGTCATGGCGCGGGTCACGGGAGTGGGCGTCAGCTCGAGGTCCCATGCCAGGTCCACATCCCCGCCTACAGTGACGCTGAAGGCGGCGTCGCCCGTCCAGGTGACATCAACAGGGCATTGGACTGCCTCATCCAGGGCCGCGCCAAAGTAGCGGGCGCAGGAGAGCTCGGGCGGGGCGTCGGCGTAAATGGTCCAGGCGCCGGTGGGGCGCCGCAGCCACAGCGAGGTGTATCCGGGCCCAACGCTGGTCACGGGGAACCGCCGCATGGCCAGGACGTGGCCGGAGCTGAAGGGCAGGCCCATCACGCCGTAGCCGGAAAACCGTTCGTCCTCACCGGGCCCAAGTTCAGCGCTTTGTTCTGCTTCAAGGACCTGCGCCCGGATGCTCTTCATGGCTTCCCGCCTCTGCCGTCAGTGGTGCGCTGAGTCTACGCCCGGCGGCCCCTTCCGCGGGAGCCACGCGGACCCGCAATGCGGAGCCACCCATACAACACCGCCCCGGCTCCGAAGACTATGTGAACCAGGCGGATTGCGTGAAAGGACCACACCCGCATGACCGAAAAACGCCGCAAGGCGCTCATCAGCATTCCCATCGCGGTGGTGGCCGCGGTCCTCATTGCCCTCGCGGGGAGCCAGGGCGGCTCCACCGTGGGCGGTTTCCCCGTGTTCGCACTGGGTGTGGCCGCCGCCTTCGTCATCCAGTGGCTCGTGTTCATTCCGTCGTACAAGGCGCAGACGGAGAAGTTTTACGACCTCACCGGCGCCCTGACGTACATCACCATCACGGTGCTCCTGGTGCTGGCTTCGCCCGGCGTGGACGCGCGCGGCATGCTGTTGGCAGCGATGGTGGTGCTGTGGGCTGCCCGGCTGGGCGGCTACCTTTTCCAGCGCGTGATGAAGCACGGCAAGGACGACCGCTTTGATGAGCTCAAGACTGACTTTGCCCGGTTCCTGAACACCTGGACCCTGCAGGGCCTGTGGGTGGTGCTCACCGCGGCGCTGGCATGGGTGGCCATCACCTCGGACCGGAAGGTGGGCTTGGACGGGTTCTTCTGGGCGGGCCTGCTTGTCTGGGCGCTGGGGATCGCGATTGAGACGGTGGCGGACGTCCAGAAAACCCGTTTCAAGGCCAACCCCGGCAACAAGGGACGTTTCATCAGCACCGGCCTCTGGTCCAGGTCCCGGCATCCCAACTACTTTGGCGAGATCACGCTGTGGGTGGGCGTGGCCATCATTGCCCTGCCGGTGCTGCAGGGCTGGCAGTGGGCGGCCCTGGTGTCCCCGGTGTTTGTGACACTGTTGCTGATCAAGGGCAGCGGCGTGCCCCCGCTGGAGGAGAAAGCGGACAGGAAGTGGGGCGGCCAGTCCGACTATGAGAACTACAAGCAGAACACCCCGGTGCTGGTCCCGAAGTTTACGTAGCGGGTAGGGGACCAGCTGACGCTTTCGCGAACAGCAGCCTTGCCGTTAGCTGGCTCCGGCGAGGCGCCGCAGAATCTCCGCTGCTGGTTCTTCGGTGGCGTCGCGGTAGCCTGTGCCGGCCCAAATATTGATGCTCTCCGGATCGTTGGCGGCCGCAGCTGCTTTACGGATAGGACTGGTCAGGTGATGGATTGCCGGGTACCCGCTGGGAGCGACACCGTGAAACTGGTCCACGAAGGCGTTGCGCAGCGCTCTCGCGGGACGGCCTGAGAACGCCGTGGTGACGATGGTTTCGGTGCGGCTGGTGTCGGCCAGGGCTGCTTTGTAGGGTTTGGAGGCTCCGCTTTCGGGGCTGCGCAGCAACACGCTTCCAACGACGGCAGCCTCGGCACCGTGGGCAAGTGCTTCCCGAACACCGGCCGGCGTTGAGATGCCGCCGGCTGCCCAGATAGGGAGTTGAACCCGTGATCGGACGCGGTCGAGCAGCTCGGCCAAGGTTATTTGCTCGACAGGTGTAGCCGGGGTCAAGGTCCCTGAATGACCGCCGGCCTTGTACGACTGAACCACGAGGCCGTCGACACCTACCGCCGCAGCCTGTTCCGCCTCGTTCGGGTTCGTCACAGTCTGGAACACCAGCGAGCCTGCCTTTCGCAGCCGGCGGACGGCCT
>NZ_JARHXQ010000171.1:0-327 GCF_029222765.1 Arthrobacter sp. Cr_A7
CTGGACCTGGTGATCGGTGGCCTGGATGACAAGACGCCTTGGTCCACGCATGCCGGCCTGACGCGCCCCTACACTGAATCCAGGGACGGGCGGGGATCACTGCACAAGCACATCATGCTGGTTCCGATGGGCGAAAACGCGTTCCTGCTGGAGCTGGACACCTTCCTGAAGAGTGCGGCGGCCCCGGCATGAGCGCGCCCGGCAGCGGGACTGCGGTGCGGTTCGGCCACACGGAACTGCCGCAGGAACAGCAGGACGCCCTGCGCAAAGCCAAAAAGTACGAATGGATCACCATCGGATTCCTGGCGGCCTCCACAGCCCTTGTGT
>NZ_JARHXQ010000172.1:0-10584 GCF_029222765.1 Arthrobacter sp. Cr_A7
CTGGCATCAGGCGGGGTCATCGACGCCGGGCGGACTGCCGGCGTCGGACCCCGCAACCACCGCGATTGCCGCCATCAGCAGGGCGGCGTTGACCCAGAAGATTCCCAGGACGCCCAGCGGCGCGGCGAAGGACCCGACGGCGACAGGCAGCGTGACCTGGGCAAGGCGGTTGACGGTCATCCGCAGTCCCAGCACCGCACCGTGGCTGGACGAAGCGGTCAGGGACACCACCCAGGCCATAGTCAGGGGCTGCGGAATGCCGAGTCCCAGCCCAAGTCCCACCATCACCGCAATGGCACCGTAAACCCCCACCAGCGGAAGCGCAGCCAGGGAAAGCACCGCGGCCGCAATGGACACGATCAGCATGGACTTGCGTCCGAAACGGCTGATCAGCCGGGTTAGTCCCAGCCTGCTGAGGACCGAGACCGCTGCCCGCAGTGCCAGCAGCATGCCCACGACGGCAGCGCTGATGCCCTGCTGGGTGGCCCATACCGGAACGAAGGCGTACATCAGGTCCACGGTCACCAGCACGGCACCGCTCACCACCAGCGAGCGCCAGAGTCCCGGTGCCTTCAGCACGCCCGCCACATTGGCGCGCGGCTGGTCCGTGTGCCGCCGGATCCGGCGCAGGCCGGCATCCGTGCGGCGCAGGAAGAAAAAGGCGGGGGTTGCCAGCGCACTGAACGCCAGGCAGACCATTAGGCCAACGGCTGTATCGGGGGCAGCCCCTGGGGGTACGGTCAGGGACGCTGCCAGCGTCACGGCCGGCGGACCGATCAGCTGGCCGATGGACGCAGCAGCCGTAAGCGTTCCGAAGTCGCTGTCCCTGGATCCGCCGCTGCTCACGTGGGCCACGAAGGCCTGTTGTCCCACCATCACCATGAGGTGGCCCAGTCCGATCACCGCGCTGGCCGCCAACAGGACGGCCAGGCCTGGGATGACCAGCATCGCCGTGGTGCCCGCGGCGGCCGTCAGCAATCCCGAAAAGGCGATGGCGGTGCCGCCAAACCTGTCAGCCAGCCGTCCCGTAGGAAGGGCGGCCACAAGCGCCGGCACGGCAAAGCTGGAAGCCAGCGCGCCAAGGAACACCGGATCTGCCCCCTCGAAGAGCGCCCGGTAACCGATGATCAATCGGATGCCCACCCAAGATGCCTGGGCGAGCACCGCCTGGGCACCCAGCGCCCTGCGCCAACCCGATCGGCTCACGGACGAAGCGGAATTTCGTCCGCTCCGCCCAGCAGCCGGGTCAGATCGTCAATGTTGTCGCGGACCGCCTGGTACTTGTCCGGGTCCAGGTGGAAGATTGCCAGCTGAAGTGCATAGGCAAGCGCCATGGGCACCAGCTGGGTCCGGTACTCCGTGTCGTCGCCGCGCCGGGCTGCGATGAGGTGGTCCGGGCTAGGCCTGAAGCGGTATCCCGGCACGTCGGACAGGACAATGCTCCGGCCGCCTTTCCGGGCTGCTTCCTGGACCAGCGTGGGCAAATGCAGCGGTGCCTCACGCAGCGCGAGCGCAATCAGGGCGCTGTTGGCATCAAAACTGACGAATCCCTCCGCGAGGTCCTTCGGGGTGGACCCAAGTACCACTGTTGTCAGGCCCAGCCTCCGGAGCCGGCGGGCGAGCAGCTCCAGCGTGGGCCGCTCGTCATTTTTCGAGTACAGGTACACAGCGCTGGAGACGTGAAGCGTCTTCGCCGCGGCGTCCAGGTCCTCCTGCGGCACGAAATGCGGCAGCCGCTTCAGGGCCCGTATCTCGTCAGCGATGAAGGCGGAGAGGTCGTGCCCGGATTCACCCCTCATCACGGTGGCGCTGGGCGCGGATTCTTCCTCGTCGCGGCGAAGGTCGGCGCGCAGCTCCGGGTAGCCCCGGTAACCAAGCTTCTTTGCCAGCCGCACCACCGTTGACTCATGCGTCTTGGCACGTTCCGCCACCTCGGCCGCAGGGATGCCGGCCATGTCCCCGGACATCAGGACATTCATGACGCGCTCTTCGGAGGCACTGAGCCGGACGGTACTGCTGGCCACTACTGCCTTGAAACTCACTATTGCTCTCCTTTGAGGTCCTGCTCCAACCATGTGATGCTTGACACTCTCTCACGGACATGCAATCCTGTGCAAGATTGCAAGTCAGGTTCAAGGCCAATCTTGCTTCTCATATTTTCTCCACTTTCCGCAGAGAGGCGGACAACGAAGATGCAAACCCTCAACGCACCTGTTGCGCTTGAATGGACGGTGGCCGCAGCGGCCATCGGCGGGGGGCTCGCCATAGCCGGTGTTGGCGCAGGCTACGGGCTGGCCAACACGTCCGGAGTCGGCGCCGGGTTCTTTCCCACGGTCGCCGGCAGCATGGTGGCCCTCGCCGGAGTGCTGTGGATTCTCCAGCTGGCCGCCGCACGAAAGGCTGCCGTCCCGGCGGCGCCCGTCGGGGACACGCTGGAATCCGTGCCGCCGCATCATGATTCGGGGTCGGCACTGGTGTCGCTGCTCGACGATGACAACAGCGAAGAGCCGGAAGCCGACTTTCCGGACCGCCAGGGCTGGGCGAGGGTGGGGATCATCATTGCCGCCATCCTCCTGGCGGCGCTCCTCCTGCCCCTGCTGGGCTACACCGTGGTGATGACCCTGATGCTCGGTGCCATCCTGCACTTCGTCAGCAAGCGGAAGCTCTGGCTCGCGGTCATGGTTGCCATCGGCGCAGCCCTCGCCTCGCGCCTGGTGTTCGAGGTGTGGCTGGGTACGGCACTCCCCACAGCATCCATCGAATTCCTCGCCGGACTGGGGCTGTAGCCATGGGATTCGACCAGCTCCTTGGCGGCCTCGCTACAGTCTTCACTCCGGAACACCTGCTGTTCGCCCTCCTCGGGTGCGTCCTGGGCATGCTGGTGGGCGTCCTTCCCGGCTTCGGTCCGGCCGCCGCCGTGTCGCTGCTGATCCCCGTCACGTTCGGGCTTGATGCAACCTCGGCGATCATCATGCTGGCAGCCATCCTGTACGGGGCGGCCTACGGCGGAACCACCACAGCCGTCCTGCTCCGTATCCCCGGTGAGGCTTCCTCCATTGCCACCACACTGGACGGCTACCAGATGGCCAAGAAGGGCCGCGGCGGCCCCGCCCTGGTGATCGCCGCGCTGGCGTCGTTCGTCGGCGGACTGATCGGCGTCGTCGGATTCGTGGTGGTGGCACCGTTCAGCAGGCTCGCCCTCGAATTCGGGGCCCCCGAACTGTTCCTGGTCTCCCTGCTTGGCTTCGCCCTGATCACCAGCTTCGCGGGCAACAACCCCGCCAAGGCCCTCCTCAGCGCCGCGGCCGGACTGGCCATCGCTACCGTGGGCGTAGACTCCGGCGTCGGCATTGCCCGGTTCACCTTCGACATGCCCGAACTGTTCGACGGGCTGGGACTGGTGGCTGTGGTGATGGGTGTCTTCGGCCTCAGCGAAGTCCTGGCACAGGCCCAGAAAGGCCCGCTCGGAGTGCCCAGCCCGCTCAAGGTAGCCAGGCTGATGCCCACCCGGACCGACCTGCGGCGTTCGGCGTTCCCGTCGCTGCGAGGTTCCCTGATCGGCTTCTTCATGGGCCTGCTTCCCGGTTCCCCCGGCGCGGCGACATCGCTGGCCTCCTACGCAGCCGAGAAGAAGATGTCCAAGCACCGGCACGAGTTCGGCAAGGGAGCCGTGGAGGGCATCGCCGGCCCTGAATCAGCCAACAACGCCCTGGCGGTCTCCTCCATGATCCCGCTGTTCACCCTCGGCATCCCCACCTCAGCCACCGTGGCCATCATGGCCGGCGCGTTCACCATGAACGGCCTCATCCCCGGGCCCCTGCTGTTCCGCGACAACCCGGACGTGGCCTGGGCCATCATCGCCAGCCTGATCGTGGGCAACCTCATCCTCCTGGTCCTCAACGTCCCGTTGGCCCGGGTCTGGATCGCCGTCCTGAAGGTCCCGTTCCACTACCTCATGGCCGCCATCCTGGCGTTTATGTTCCTGGGCACCTACTCCATCAACGGCAGCCCGTTCGACATCCTCATCATGCTGGGCGCCGGCGTCCTGGGCTACGTCTTCCAGCTGGTCAAAGTCCCCCTCACGCCACTCGTCCTGGGCCTCATCCTGGGCCCGCTGCTGGAGGAGAACTTCCAGCGGTCCCTGGCCCTGTCCCGCGGCGACTACGGCGTCTTCCTCGAAGGACCCATCAGCCTCACCCTCCTTGCCGTCATCACCGCCGCCGTCCTGTTCGGCGCGGTCCGTCCCCTGATCGCTTCAATGCTGAAGAAGAAAACCCCCACCCCCATCGCACCAAAGGAGCTTGCGAAATGAAGAAACTGACCGCACTGACCACCACGGCCCTCGCCGCATCTGTCGCCCTGGCCCTGACAGCCTGCGGCGGACAGGCAAGCAGCACGTCCACCAGCGCTGCCGCGGACTTCCCCAAGGCCGGCTCCACCATCGAGTGGATCGTCCCCTCCGCGGCCGGCGCCGGCAACGACATCCTGGCACGCATCGTGGCACCCGCCATGCAGGAGGACCTGGGCGCCAACGTCAAGGTGGTCAACAAGGAAGGCGGCAGCCAGGTGGTGGGCCTGAACTACGTGGCGCAGTCCAAGCCGGACGGCCTCACCTTCGGCAACACCAACATCCCGTCCATCCTGGGCCGGTACCTTGACCCGAGCAAGAAAGCCGCCTTCGACCGAAGCAGCTTCGCCCCCATCGGCTCCTTCGCCACCAACTCCGTGGTAGTGGGCGTGAACAAGGACAGCCCCTACAACTCCATCAAGGAACTCTTCGACGCCGTGAAGGCCGAACCGGGCAAGCTGACCGCAGCCACCGACTCCCGCGCAGGAGACGACCACGTCAACCTGCGGCTGTTGGAGAAGGAACTGGGCCTGGACTTCAACATCGTGCACTACAACAGCGGGGCGGACAAGGTTGCCGCCATCGTGTCCGGCGAAGTGGACTTCGCCCTGGGTGGCGTCTCCAGTTTCTTCGGCCAGTACAAGTCCGGCGACATCAAGCTCCTGACGGTCATCGAGGATGCTGCCAGCCCGTTCGTCCCGGACGTGCCCACCCTCAAGAGCGCCGGTTACGACATGAAGCCCATGGCCAGCAACTTCGCACTCTCCGTTCCGGCAGACACACCGGCCGCTGTGGTGGCAACACTGGAAGCCTCGCTGAAGAAGGCAGCCGAGGACCCGGCCGTCCAGGAAAAGCTCAAGGGCGCAGCCACCCAGCCCACCTTCGTTTCGGCCAGCGACACCAGCAAGCTGTGGGAAGAACGCGAAGCCCTCATCAAGCCCGTCATCGACGAACTCCTCCAGGAAAAGTAGCAATGAACTCCAGCGGAAAGGCCGCCGACGCAATGCAGCCAGAACACCAAAAAACCTCAACGTCCGACCTGGTGCGCCGGTTGGCTGCCATCCCGGCGGCAAACATTGGGGACGCCCAGGAACGGATCGGAGTGGCCTCGGGGCTCTCCCCCATCTGGTCCGGCGCCAGGCTTGCCGGCCCCGCCTACACAGTGTGGACCCGTCCCGGCGACAACCTCTTCATCCACAAGGCGCTGGAAGGCGCCCAGCCGGGCGATGTGATCGTGGTCAACGGCGGCGGCGACGTATCCCGCGCCCTCATCGGGGACCTGATCGGCATTCGCGCCAAGAACCTTGCCGTTGCCGGTTTTGTGATCGACGGGGCGGTCCGGGACGCTGAAGCCCTCGCGGCCTGCGGCCTCCCGGTCTTCGCCCGCGCAGTCACCCCCGCCGGGCCCTACAAGTTCGGACCGGGCCGGCTGCAGCTCCCCGTAGCCATCGCCGGGGTGGTGGTCTCGCCCGGAGACATCGTCGTGGCTGACGCTGACGGAGTGGTGGTGGTTCGCCGCGAGGAAGCGGAGGACGTCCTGGCCGAAGCCGAAAAGATCGAAGCACGCGAGGCGGCGAAGCGGACTGCCTTCGAGGGCGCCCTCGCCTGACAGTCCCCGGAAGGGCAACGCCGGCTGGTCCTCCCGTTCGGGAGGGCCAGCCTGCACGCGCGAACAAGCCTGCGGGCGATAGACTGGGGCCAACTTTCTGCCGGGGGGCTTTGATGGAAAACAAACGCGTCTGCCTCGTGGTGGAAGACGACAACGATATCCGTGGACTGATCAGCGTGGTCCTGCAGCGCGCCGGTTTTGAGGTGAGGGCTGTTTCCACCGGTGCCGAGGGAATCGCCGCGGCGGCCGACCCTGCCATCGCACTCGTCACCCTGGACCTTGGCCTGCCGGACATGGACGGGCATGTGGTGGCGCGCGCCATCCGCGCGCTGAGCAAGGCTCCCCAGCTCTTCCTCACGGCGAGGTCGGAGGAGGACGACGTGCTGGCCGGCATGGCCTCAGGGGCCGCCGCCTACCTCACCAAGCCCTTTCGCCCGAAGGAGCTCCGGGAGCTCGCGCTGCAGTTATGCCCCGCACCCGTTTCACAGGCCCCTCACATATCCGGCAAATCTCTCTGCTAACTTCGCTGCCTAGAAATGAGGCATGACTCCTCAGCAGCAGAAAACACAGCGTAAGCCCGGCCGCGTCCGCCGCGCGGGACCCGTCGCTGTAGGGGCTGCGCGATGACGCGGCGGGTAGCGCCGCGGTTCTATCCGATGCCGGCCGTCGCCTCGGCGTAGGCGGTGGCCTGGTCACGGACCTGGACCAGGTAGGTATCCGACTGGTTGTAGGAGTAGATGGCCCCGGTCCATCCGTTCGCGGTGGTGAGGTCACGGCCGTGGCCGCACAGGTAGCCGGCTGCACTGAGCGCAGCGTCGTCGATGTTGAAGGGATCCGCTGTCCCGTCACCGTTTCCGTCCTGCCCCGCAAGCTCCCATGTGGAGGGAATGAACTGCATGGGCCCCACGGCACGGTCCCAGCGTGCGTCGCCGTCCAAGGCTCCGGCATCCGTATCAGCGATGGCGGCGAACCCGTTTCCGTCCAGGCTTGGGCCAACAATGGGTCCGCTGGCCTGTCCTGCGGAGTCCAGGCTTCCACCGCCATAAGCTCCGTGGCGGGATTCGACGAACCCGACGGCCGCCACCGTATTCCAGCCGATGCCGCAGCCCGGGGAGGCCTGGTTGGCCGCGCCGGCCGCAGCCACGTAGGCCCGGAGCGCCCGCGCGGGAATGCCGGTCTGCGCGGCAGCCTCAGCGACCCACTCCGCGTCCGCGTTCCGGGTGATGTTCACGGCCGGCGTGATGCCGGCGGACAGCATTTCAAGTTTCGCCTCCGACCGCGGCGGCGGATCAAGAGCCACGCGGGCGTCCGCGCCGGACTGCTGCAGTGCCCAGAACGACAGCGGCGTGATGACGCAGATCGCAAACACGGTGAAGACCAGGAGACGCCTCAGGCGCAGCACGGCGTCACGGGAGACAGTCACGCGTTTGATCCTATCGATCGAAACCCGCCAAACACTCATATTCGCGGCTGGGCTCCGTCACAGCACCCGCACAGCTTGGGCCCGGAAAGTAAAGACCAGCCCACCGAAAACACCCCGGAGAATCCCATGAACTCACTTATTTTCATCGTCGCGGACCTCGCGGCCATCAGCATCCTCACCTTCGCCCTGTACCTGCGCCGTCATCGCCGGCGAGACCTTGTGGTCTCCTACCTGGGCATGAACGTGGGAGTCCTGGCCGTCGCCACCGCTTTGTCCGGCTCGGCGGCCGGCCTGGGCCTGGGGCTTGGCCTCTTCGGCGTCCTGTCCATCATCCGGCTCCGGTCCACCGAACTGGCCCAGCACGAGGTGGCTTACTACTTCTCGGCCCTGGCGCTCGGCCTGATCGCCGGGCTGGGCATCGAGCCCCTGTGGCTGACCGGATCACTGATGGCCCTGATCCTGCTGGTGATGTTCGTGGGAGACCACCCCCGCGTCCTGCCCGCCCACCGCCACCAGACGGTGGTCCTGGACCGGGCCATTGCCGAAGACGGCGAGCTCTACGCCCGGCTCGAGGAAGTGCTGCACGGCAAGGTCCACTCAGCCACCATCTCGGAACTGGACCTGGTCAACGACAAAACCATCGTGGACGTGCGGTACGCCTACTCCCCTGAGGCCTTCCCCGCCGCGCCGGTCACCGTTTCGGCAATCACGACGGCGGCGCCCGCGGCTCCTGCCTCCCGGCCTGCCCACGCCGCAGCCCCCGCCGCCCCGGCACACTCCCCCGCCCACGCCCAGGCAGGTGCGGCGTGAGCGCCGCGGCAGCAGCCGCCGTCGGGAACCTGCACCTCCTGCCACCGGTAGGGCTCGAAGAGCTCAACGCCGAGGCCGCGCTACAGACCCGGGTGGACCGGAAGTACGTGGTTCCCACCGGGCTTGCCCGCCAGCTGCTGGGCTCGTTCAGCAGGGGCATGCGGGTACTGGAGATGGATGGCGCCCGCAGCTTCGCCTACGACTCCGTCTACTTCGACACCGCCACCCTGGACAGCTACCTGCTTGCAGCCCATGGTCGGCGCCGCCGCTACAAGATCCGCACCCGGACCTACGTGGACAGCGCGGTGAGCTTCCTGGAGGTCAAGACCGAGGGCGCCCGTGAAGCAACCGTCAAGGAACGCATTCCCTACCACCTTGAAGACCGCGCCCGGCTCACCGCGGAAGGCCTCGACTACATCCGCGAAACGCTTACTGCCGCCGTGGGCTCGGTACCCGCGGGCACGTTGGAGCCCGTGCTGGAAACGCGGTACCACCGCACCACCCTCTACCTGCCAGAGTCCGGCAGCCGCGCCACCATCGACACCGACGTGACCTGGCAGCGCCCGTCGCACGGGTCCTGGGTGCTGGCCGACGCCGTCATCCTGGAAACCAAGTCCGGCTCCACCGCCGGCCCCCTGGACCGCCACCTCTGGGCACATGGCGTCCGGCCTTCCCGGATTTCCAAGTTCGCCACAGGCATGGCAGCCCTCCGTCCCGACCTCCCCGCCAACCGCTGGAACCGGACGCTTCGCCGCAGCCTGGCACTGCGGCCTGCGGCCTAGCTCCAGCTCCCCATCCGGCTCGAGCCCCCCCTCCAACTTCCCGAAGGAACACACCATGAAAAGTCTCCGTACCCACCTCTACGTTGCCGCCCTGGCCGCCACTATTGCCCTGGCCGGCTGCTCCGTGGCGGGCACCACCGCCACCGGCGTCTCCGCCATCAGCGGCAGCGGCACATCGTCCACCGCGACCTCCGGCACGGCGCAGGCCGTCTCCCTGGACACCCTCGCCGCCGATACCCACTACGACGCCGATGACCTCACGTGGGATGCGGCCTCCGAAGTAGCCGTGGCCTTGGCGGACGGCGCCAGCTCCGTTACCTCGGGTTCATCCGACGCCGTAACGGTCGACAGCGACACCGTCACCATCAGCGCCGCCGGGACCTACCGGCTCAGCGGCTCCCTGTCCGACGGGCAGGTGGTGGTGGCCGCCGGCGAGGAGGATGTAGTGCGCATCATCCTGGACGGCGCCGGCATCACCAGCTCCACCGGTTCACCGTTTGTGGTGCAGAGCGCCAATGAAGCCATCGTCTACCTGGCGGACAGAACCACCAGCTCCCTCAGTGATGCCGCCACCTACGCGGACCAGGGAACGGAGGCCCCCAACGCCGCCCTCTACTCCATGGCGGACCTGACCATCGCCGGCACCGGCGCCCTGACCGTGGACGGCAACTACAACGACGGCATCTCCGCCAAGGACGGCCTGGTCCTGGCCGCCGGCACCGTCACCGTGGACGCGGCGGACGACGGCATCGTGGGCAAGGACTACGCGGTGCTGCTGGACGGCGCCTACCAGGTCAGCGCCGCGGGCGACGGCTTCAAATCCGACAACGAGGAGGACGAGGGCCGCGGCTGGGTGCTGATCAACGGCGGAACCCTCAACGTGGCCTCCGGGGACGACGGCATCAAGGCCTACAACACCCTCACCATCGCCGCCGGCAGCACCACCGTGGAGGAATCGGAGGAAGGCCTGGAAGCCCAGCACATCGTGATGCAGGGCGGCACAGCCACCGTCACGGCCAACGACGACGGCCTGAACGCCTCGAGCGGGTCGGCCACTTCCACGTCCGGCGGCGGAGGAATGGGCGGCGGCAGCATGGCGGTCGGTGACTACACCGTGGACGTCAGCGGCGGCCTGTTGACCATCAACTCGCAGGGCGATGGCCTCGACTCCAACGGCAACGCGAATATCTCCGGCGGCACCGTTGTGGTCAACGGCCCCACCAACAGCGGCAACGGCTCCCTGGACGTCAACGGCGAACTGGCAGTGACCGGCGGAACCCTTGCCGCCGCCGGAAGCGCCGGCATGGTGGTTACTCCGGGTGAGTCCTCAACCCAGTCGGGCGTCCAGGCGACGCTGGGCTCGACGGTTCCGGCGGGAACAGTGATCCAGGTTGCCGACTCCGCCGGTACCGTGGCGGCGGCCTTCGTTACCACCAAGGCAACCGCGTCCCTGGTCTTCTCCTCCGCAGCCATCACCCAGGGTGAGGAGTACACGGTCTACACCGGCGGCACCGCAACCGTGAGCGCAGGCATCGGCGAAGGCTCGCTGGACGGTGCCACCGAACAGGGCACCGTCACCGCCGGCGAGTACACCGCCGAGCAGGGCCCCGGC
>NZ_JARHXQ010000173.1:0-1991 GCF_029222765.1 Arthrobacter sp. Cr_A7
CTGTTCGAACAGTGACCCGGAGTACTGGCGTGAAACGCTGGAGCCGTGGTCGGTTTTCTGCGCGGCGGGAATGATCACGACCGTGTCCGCGAGCCGGGCCAGCGGCGAGTCCGGGTTGGTGGTGAACGCGGCGATCCGCGCCCCGGCTTTCGATGCGGTCTCTGCTGACTTGACCACCCCGGAGGTCGTTCCCGACCCGGAAGCGACCAGCAGCAGGTCCCCGGAGCTGATCGCCGGAGTGGTGGTGTCACCGGCAATATGGACCGTCAGGCCCAGGTGCATCAGCCGCATCGCCGCCATCCGCAGGACCAGCCCGCTGCGCCCTGCCCCTGCGGCGAACACCCGGCCCGACTGGCCCAGCTGCGCGGCCAGGCCGGCCAGCTGCTGTTCATCGATCTTGGCCACCGTAGCGGTGATCTCGTCCCCGACCAGGGACAGATTACGGACAATATCAACGTCCGTGCTGTACACGGCAGGCGCCGTGGATGTTGTTGTAACAGTCACGATAGGACCCCTCTCAAACTATCCAGGCACCGGGACCTACCACGCCCCGATGCATGCTTTCTGGTTGACACCAACTATCCCCAACCAACCAACCACCCGAAACGCTGTTTTCTGACAGTTTTAACTACCCAAAAGAACAGGGGCGGTAAGAGGGCGCAACAACGTTCCGGTCCGCGCTGTGCATGCAGCTGCTTGTCAGCACCACGTTCGCTTCGATCCCGGCAGCGTGGGCGGGAAGCTGAAAGATTTTGATAAAAGGGAAAAACTCTCAATGTGCTGGTATGACTGGTTACTATTGAGCGAAACGTAAACCCATTTCGGAGCGCAGACTTTTGGCCTCGCCAACCTCATTCCAGTCACAGATCTACCGGTCCTTGCCGGAAATTGAGAGGGCCGATGCGATTGTCGAAAGAATCTCCAAGGCAATCGGCTTAGGACTTCTCAAAGTCGGTGAGCGCTTGCCCTCCGAAGCGTCACTCTCAGAGATGTTCGGTGTGGGAGGTGCGACCCTTCGGGAAGCGCTGTCTGAACTCAGGGAACAGGGCGTTGTCGAGACGCGCCGGGGCCGGAGCGGCGGAACGTTCATCGTCAGCCAGCCCCCTACCCAGACCGACACCATTCGCGAGTGGTTTCTCTCGACATCGATTTCAGAAATACGTGACATCGGGGACGAACATTCCGCTATAGCCGCAGCGACCGTCCGTCTGGCCTGTGAGCGCGCGGAAGCTCATGACTTTGACCGCCTGCAGGAACTTGGCCGGGCGCTGGTTTTGGCAACAACGCCAGAAGTGCGCGCGCCTGCCGACAGCCGATTTCACATTGAATTGGCTGTATCCGCGCAGTCACCCAGGCTTGCCAATGCCGAAATCCGGCTGCAGCAAGAAACGGTCCAACAACTGTGGACACCCCTCGCCGCATCGCTTGATCCCGAAGCGGCAGCTGCTGAGCATCTGGAGCTGGTCCGTGCAATAGCCCAAGATCAACCTGAGAGGGCTCAGAGGCTGGTTCTTGCACACATCAAGCGAAATATCTTCCATCTGATCGACACGAAACTTACCCTGAGTTACGCTGCGTCCACGGAGAGTGCAAAAGCCTCCTCGTCGTAGCATTTGACCCGTTACGCTCATCCCTAAAGACTTGGATCGGTCTTGGCAGTAGCCAGGTTCATCCGGGAAAGATTGGACTCGGCACTTGAGCCAATCAGATCGAATAACTTCATCTAGCCGCAACACCCGTGTGGGGACGTGGAATCAATTCAGGATGCACAATGATCACCGACAATGACGTCGTACCTGCTGCCGACACCCTCACTGCCTGGATTGGCAGCGTTTCAACCGAGATCGGAGAACTTTCCGTGAAGGTTGCCTCGCTGCTTGAAGAGAACCTCGCCGGCAGGTCCAAGGTCAGCAAAGCTGCACTGGTTGGACTGGATGACCTTGCACGCGAATTCCTCGGGAAAAACTCTTTTGCCGTCGGAGCAGGAACCT